>JBIJDE010000256.1:0-6911 GCA_044344305.1 Armatimonadota bacterium | reverse complement strand
GCTGGTAAACATAAGTTTTCTTTTATAATCGGAGCGACTAAAAAGGAAGGCAAACAGGCGATGGGAGCGATCGATTGTTTCGTATTGACCACCGAAGAGTTTACCCCCAATGGTAAATATAAACCGACCGATGACGCGCCAAAACCGTTTTATGATATTAAACCGGGAACCGGTTGGGATTTTACCCCGGCAAAAGATACTCTTGATGCAAAATCGATGCTTGACCTGCGCTACCTTAACGAGAAAGAGGCTGGTGAACATGGTTTAATCGGCAAGAGTAAGGACGGCAATTCTTTCGTTACCACGATCGATGGTAAACCAATCCGGTTCTGGGGTGGGTCCGAATATAACCAGCGCAACATGACGCTGGAACAGTTGAAAGTTCACGCGCAATTCCTCGCCAAACGCGGGGTGAATATCGTCCGCACCCACATGGCACTGGAACCAAAAGGCGAGAACTCCAAGGTAACCGATGTTGATGAAAAAGAACTGAACGAGACATTCAAACTGGTTACTGCCATGAAATCAGCCGGTATCTATACTATTATTTCTCCATATTGGGGTACCGCCTGCAAGGTGAAGAAAAGCTGGGGAACTCTTGGTACACCGGGAAATAACGGTTCTGGTTTGTTATTCGTTGACCCGGTTATGCAAAGCGGCTACAAGGCATGGATAAAAGAGTTGTATACCCGTCCTAACCCATACAGCGGAATTAAATTGGCGGATGACCCGGCAGTGGCAATCATTCAGATTCAAAATGAAGACAGCCTGCTCTTCTGGACATTCGGCAATCTCAGCAAAGATGCCATGACTCGTTTCCGTACCTTATTTGCAGATGATATGAAGAAAAAATATGGCTCGCTGGAGAAAACCCGCGAAGCATGGAAAAACTATTCACCTGCCGGTGGCGAATTGTGGATTCAACATGAATGGGATAAGGGTTTGCCCGGTTTATCTCACCCATGGGATTTCACCCGCGACGGTATGGTAAAGAAAGGCCCATGGCCAGGATTCACTGAATACACGTCCGACCTGTTAGAGTTCACCACTCGTCTTATGTATGACTTTAATACTGATATCGCGAATTATCTGCGCAAAGACCTGGGTTGTAAACAACTTATTAACGCCGGCAACTGGAAAGGTGTCGACCCATCAACTGAGCAGGATGTTGAATACTGGTCATATACCGCCAACGATGTTATCGGGCGCAATTTCTACGCAAGCGGCATACATGTCGGCCCGAATGACGGTTGGCAGATTTTAAATGGCCATATCTATTCAAACCTGTCTTGCATTAAAGAACCAACTACTCTGCCTATCTCTTTGAAACAGCCGGTGGGATATCCTTTCATCGTGCCGGAAACCCTATGGGTAACTCCATCGCTTTATCAGTCGGAATGTGCGCCGTTAGTTGCCGCGCAAACCGCGTTAACCGGTCTTGATATAGCATTCTGGTTTGCTGATGGCGTGCCGGAATGGGATGCCAGTCCGCAAGGTATGTGGACCTATGCTACACCGATGACATTGGGACAATTCCCGGCATCCGCGTTAATGTTCCGTCAGGCTTATGTCGCGGAAGGCAAGCCTGCCGTTGTGGAACAGCGAAGTATGAAGAATTTGTGGGAACGCAAGACCCAGATTATTTCCGAAGAAAGCAGTTATGACCCGAACCGCGATAAAGAAAATATCCCGCTGACATCAAGCGTCAAAACAGTCGTTGACCCGCTGGCGTTCCTGGTCGGATCGGTTCAGGTGAAATTCGACGGCGACCCGGCAAAATCGTCAGTGGTGGATATGAAGAAATATATCGACCGCGACAAAAAAATCGTCCGCAGCATTACCGGCGAATTAACCACCAATTACGGCAAAGGCATCTACCTTATTAATGCGCCAAAAGCACAGGGTGCGCTCGGATTCTTGGGTGGAAATGGCGTACAAAAACTGAAAGACGTAACTATTGAATGCAAAAACAGATATGCTTCTATAGTGGTGGCATCTTTGGATGGAAAGAATATCAAAGATTCTGCTAAAGTGCTGTTGCAAGCCGGTACCATCTCTCGTCCAACCGATTGGATGTCAGTTGAAGATTCAATCTATCAAAATAAACAGAAAGTAGATTGTTTCAAAATCATCAGCACCGGTAAAACGCCATATCAGGTAGAAAATACCGAAGCGATAGTAACCGTGGCAAACAAAAAATTAACAACAGTCACGGTGCTGGATGTGAATGGAATGCCGATAGGCGAACCAACCACCCTGACCTTTAAAAACGGTAAAGTCAGCGTTACAATGCCGAAAAACGCGTTGTATGTTGTACTGACCAGCGGTAAATAAATTAACTGGACTTTCGCTTTTAATCGGTCGGATTCAAAACCCGATGGGACAGACACCGTCGTGGCTTCGCCACTCGGTGTCAGTCCCTTATTTACTCTCAAAAAACGTTAAACAACAATCTAAAATTTAGAAAAAATCGGTTTTGCAAGAGCCTGTGATAATTAGAACTGTAAATTCTTTTAAAACTTGCAAAAATTGTCGATTATCCCTATACAATAAATTTGACTTTTCCGGCTGGCCAATGATACTATATGGAAACAATGCAGAATTATGCCTGCAATAACAGGTTTTATCCTTTGGTTCTCGCTGGAGGGGTTATGAAAATTAACGGTATCGTGCGCTTATTTATCATCGCTGCATCTCTATTATGCAGTGCTTTGATCTCTTTTGCTCAGGCAGATAGTCTTTCGTTTGAGATTGACGAACCAACTGTTAACTCAGTTATCAGTAAGACGCCAATGAGTATCTCTATCTCATTTCGCAGTCCCATAGATGTTAATTCAGTTGAAGCGTATATTGATAATAAATTACTGGTCAGAGGAAACTTAAGCAAACCAATACCCAACGGCCATTTTTCTGTGCCTGCAGACTATAAATCATTAAGGCTAACCTCCGGTAAACATTTTTTAACGGTTAAATTATTTGATATTCTGGGCAAAGTTGCCCAGCGCACAGTTGGAATTACCCTGCAAAGCACTCCAGAGAAAAACCCGCCAATAGTACGTATCACCAATCCAAAAGATGGAGATGTCGTTCAGTTTGACCAGGATGTACAAATCACCGTTGATGCCACTGACGATAGTGGAATTAAATGGGTATTTGTATATATTAATAATGAAGTCCGCGCCATGATGAATGTTGCGCCATATATTGCTCCATGGAATCCAATGAGAGAAAACTTTACTTCTGGTGCATACATTCTAACCGCTAAAGCTGTCGACCTTTTTGAAAATCCAGCAATCAGCAAACCGATCACAGTAACATTCAACCCCGGTGGTAAAACACCGTTAAAAACAGTCATTGAAGCATACAACCCCATCAGTAGCGGTGCTGCAGTATTCCCAACATTCGGGAAAATATATAATCGTTTCTCTGCTACCGATTTACTGAATCAAGGTTGGGCAGACGGGATTCCAACAGGTTTGCCGCAGATGATGATGGCAATGCAAAGCCGATCATTTGGAATGGATAACAGCGCATCAAATCAGATTGGCACTTTGCCGATGATTTTTAAACCAGAAAATATAAATGAAACCATCGCCGGAACCCCGGTAATGGCGCTAACTATGCCGCCAGCACTTAGTGCAATATCGGGTATGGTTAATCCAATGTCTATTAAAGGTTATTCATACACTCCGATGTATTCATCATTGCCAGCACCAGCAGGTGAGGCACTGCCACGTACCGGCGTTACCGAAAATCCGCTGGTTTCAACCGAGGCTATGGGCAGTAAAACAGCAACTTCAACAACTATAAAAAATCCAACAATTAATACAGCCCAGGCAGTTTCTCAAAAACCCGGCGCAGGAATCACTAATGTTCCTCAGCAGGATGTAATTTTTGGCAAAGGAAAATTCACTGGGAATCCTTCTACATTGGATATGCCGAATACAACCGACATGCGTGTCGCAGATTTGTCTAACCCGATGATGATTGCTAAAATCCCCGGTAAAGTGAATACGGGTATTGATAGCCCACAGATTGGCAATGCAGTAACAACTGCAAACACAGTAGGTTATACACCTTCAACCGGAACAGATACAACTAAAATTAGCAATACATCAGCAACAACTCTTACCCGACCGGGTGCAAATGCCCCAGTAGTTGAAAATAATATTAACGGGAAAAACATACAAACGACCAGCCCCGGTATTACGGCAAATAATCCGACTCGGGTAACTCCGCAAATTACTGCACCGGCAACTGCCAGTGTAGAAAATGTTTCTACTGCTACCATTGGAAATGTGCCGACAACCGGTGGTAACATAAATAAAATGGCTAATACTTCCACTACATCATTAAATCGTCCGAGTACAAATGCACCAACTTTAGATAGCAGTTTTGCTGGGAAAAATGTACAGACTGTTAACCCCGGTATTACAACAAATAATCCAACTCGTGTAACTCCACAAATTAACGCACCGGCAACGACCAGTGTAGAAAATGTTTCTACCACTACCATTGGAAATGTGCCGACAACCGGTGGTAACACAAACAAAATTGCTAACACTTCCACTACATCATTAAATCGTCCTGGAGCAAATGCACCAGCATTAGATAGCAACTCTGCCGGGAAAAATGTACAGACTGTTAACCCCGGTATTACAACAAATAATCCGACTCGCGTTACTCCACAGATTACAGCACCGACAACTGGCACCGCCGATGTCACCACCAGTACAATCGTTGCACCTTCGACGGGTAATGATAATATCAAACCGATCACCCTTTCCAATGGCCAGATTGCACCAACCCGGTCAAATGTTACCATTAGCGATAAGAGTGGTTCATCCCGGTCAGTTGCAACTGCAGTACCAACAGTAAAAGGTTCATCAAGCAAAATTAGTCCAAAGGGAACAAATACCACTGGTAATGTTAATACCGTTATTGCTCAACCAAGCAATGTTACACCAGCTAACCCGACTGTAAATCAGCAGATTGCAACTGGTACGAAAATAACTACCCGCACCGATCCCGGCAATCCATCAACAATAGCAACCACCGGCCGTAATGCCGAAACCACAACACCTGATGTGAAAATTGCTGGCGGAATAACAATTCACAACAAATCACTTCCTGGAACACAGACCCAGTCACCGGCTATTATTACCAATAACAGCACAAACGTTAACCCAACAATGGGTGGTAATGTAACCAAGGGTAGTGTCAGTTCAGATAATGTATCAACCCGTACCGATCCCGGCAATCCATCAACAATAGCAACCACCGGACGCAATACTGAAACTACAACACCTGATGTGAAAATTGCTGGCGGAATAACAATACGCAACAAACCATTGTCAGGTACACAAACCCAGTCACCGGCTATTATTACCAATAACAGCACAAACGTTAACCCAACAATGGGTGGGAATGTAACCAAGGGTAGTGTCAGTTCAGATAACGTCTCAACCCGCGGTACAATGACTAACCTTTCACAGACAACATCAAATACTGGCCGCAATACCACCACTACAACACCAGATGTTAAAATTTCAAGTGCCAATGTTATTTCCAAGCCAACCTCACTGGTACCTGGACCGGCAACAGCTATTGTAAACAGCAGTACTATTGTTAAACCATCAACAACCGGTAATGTTTCAAAACCAGTTGCAACCAATGCCAATGTCAGCGCACAGGGTGAAATTAAAAATACTGTTGTTGCATCAATTGGCAGCAGAAACAATACCACTTCAATACCGGAAATTAAAAATAGCAGTAATCAGACCCGCATTGATTCACCTGTAAAAACAAACCGCAATAACATTGTAGTTCCACAGTATGGTTCTACCGAAGTTACAGTTGAAGTGATTGCTAATTATGTAGCTTCCAAGGGTGATACTTTAGAGAAAATCGCATCCGTAAATAATACCAGCGTAACAGAGCTAATGAAGATGAACTCTGGTTTATCTCCAAAGAGTGCATTAAGCGAAGGCACAAATATTAAAATCAAACAGCAGCCTGCAACATTATATGTTGATAACAACCAGATCAAAGGCTATCCAACACCGATTTTAGTAAATGGCGATAGAATGGTTCCATTCCGTGCAGTTGTACAGGCGAAAGACGGTACTGTTGTATGGATAGCAAGCACTAAAGAAGTTAACGCATGGATTGCCGCTAATAAAGCGTTTATCAAAATGAAAATCGGTGACAAGACCGCTACAGTTAACAATCAACCCGTTACCATGAAAAACGCACCGATGATTGAAAAATCACGCACTATGGTAGAAGTTAATTATTTAGCAGCAGCGATGAATCTGGAATATAAATATAATCCATTATCAAATACCTACTATTTTGCAAGCAAAAAAAGTAATTAATTAAAAAATTATCCTTCTACCCCCGGTAACAGTTTCTTGTTGCCGGGGGTTTATTTATCTAAAGGTTTCTAAATGGCATTACGCGTTATAATCTGTTTCCCATACAATAACGAACCGGGGCTTTGTGCCGATGCGGCACATCTTGCTCTCGGTTTGTCAGCATTAGGCGCAGATGTCCACGTATATGGCAATCCCGCCGGCTGGCGCTATCCTCTTCGCCGTGCACATATCAATTTATCCGAGTTTAATTTGCCCCAGGATGAGAAGAAGATGACTGATGCTATTCGTGGGGCAGAGGCGCATGTTATTCACACCTTTGGTGCTGACGCGGCAAATCTGGTAATGCCGCTAACGCTGCTTGCCGGTGCCGGTGGTATGGCAACACTGAGTCATAACGACGTATCACGCGTTCAGCCTAACGCATTTCGTACGGCATCCGCTATATTTATCCCCTGCGAGTTCATGCGCGATTCTGTGGCAAAAAAACTGCCTGGACTGCCGATTGTGGTTACCGGATATCTATTACCGCCGGTC
>JBIJDE010000254.1:0-6925 GCA_044344305.1 Armatimonadota bacterium | reverse complement strand
ACCACCGATGTTGGCAGCTTTTTTATTTTCATTAAATCCTTGTGCATCAATTTTTCTTGCAATTTCGGTTGTTGATGCTTCTCCCAGCATGGTAAAAATTAGTTCGAGATCAGTCATATGATCTCTCAGATTATCTGTTGGCTTTTCTAACGCTTTATATTGCTTATATTCAGATGGTGTCATTCCAAATGTTGCTTTGCTTATTTCTGCTGTGAGTATAGCATATTCTTTATTTTGTTTTACGCCACGCTGTTTCCATTCGTCAGTTAATTCATCACGTATAACAATACCACGCATACGCTTTTCTATCCACTCTGATGAGTAACCTTTTTGCAAATATGTATCACGGATTCTTTGTGTTGCTATTTCAGGATTTTCAATTTCCTGCAATCGTTCATATCCTACTTTTGCTAACCATCTTTTAAAAGGCTCAGCTTTTTGTGATGGAATTGATTGTATAAGACGTAAAATTCCTGGCGTATTCCAACATTGCAGTTTCTGAGAACCACCCGCAGTTTCAAAAGCGATACCAAGGGGGGGGACAAATTGTCCCCCCCCTTTGAATGCAGCATTCAATTCTGAATCACGTCTACGGATCTTCTTCAAATAATCAGTTGGATTCGTAGAATCTGTCAAAACTGCTACTATATCGATTATAACAAACCACCATTCATTTTGATAATATGCACGGCGGATATCTTTTTGTTGAAATAAAACAATTTGATTCATAGTTATTTTTATATCCTTATTAAATTAATTTTACCTGATTTTTTTATACTCGCCAACACCAATTTTAAAATGTAACTGTTATTTTTAAAAATTAAAAGAATATATTTTGGGTAATGGTAAAAGTATCATATAATTTCTCCCTTTCACTAAGTGTAATCCACCCAACAATCTGGTAAAATATTATTGTATGGTACAGATAATTATAAGTTTTAATATTGAATCGCCAGAGGTTGAGTATGATGTTACTCATTTGGCTGATAAGTTGGCATTGTGCGGGCATGATGTTTGGCGGGTGTCAGAGTTATATCATGTGCCAGGTGAGGAGTTGAATGATTTCTTATTTCCTTTCACTGGTGATGTTATTTATATAACATCATTGCATACTCGGGCGGCAGAATGGATGTTGCGTAAACATTCTGACAGATTCAAATCGTTAACGGTTTATTCGACCCGTGAAAATTCTGATTTGCTGCATTTGGGAACGGAGATATGCAAGGAATTTCAAAGTTCTGGAAAAGCTGGATTAATCACCAACATTTCTTTGCCAAACTCACCACGATGGTATCCAGTAATTGACCGCGAAAGATGCATTAATTGTGGACGATGCCGACAGTTTTGTTTGTTTGGTGTATATATTGAGAAACTTGATGGAACTATATCCGCGGATAACCCCGACCGATGCAAAACCGGATGTCCCGCCTGCAGTCGTATTTGTCCGCAAGGCGCGATAATGTTCCCGTTGTATAATGATGCCGCTATCAGTGGTACACCCGGATTATTCATGACGCCAGATTTAAAAGCGAGACGATTTTACCTGCAAAGAACAGCGCAGCCATGCCCTAAATGCGGTACTATTGTTGCCTCTACCAGTGGCGGCAGCGAAGGTGATGGCAGTTGCCCTGAATGCGGCAGTCCGTATGTTGCCAAGGAAGCGGAGATTGACGACGAAATAATGTCGCTGATAAATGACCTGGAAGATTATCAGAAACGAGGAGATGCATGACGGACGGATTCCCCATTGTTCTCACCGCAGACCGGGTGTTGATGGCAAATTATGATATTCTCTTTGACGGCATGCTTTCTGCAAGCCTGACGACTATAACCCCACCGCAAATATTCGCTGATTTGCTGATGCCATGGGGAGATAAAGGAAACGCGCCACTCGGGTTACGCCGCATACAGGCGGCACTTATTAATGGTGGATTTTCTGCTGACGATATCGCATTGGTAGATGAACGTGATTTGCACAAAGTTGTCGGTAAAAATACGAAAATCATCGGCGTCAGTGGTGGCGAACCCTGCGGATTGGGGATGAACTCTACCACAATGTCAGAAATTGCCGGCGGTAAACCATGGCCCCAGGCGATGTTTAATAACCTGATGAAAAAGGTTAACGCCGCCAAAAAAAATGCCCCGGATGCAAAAGTGATTTTCGGTGGTCCCGGTGCATGGCAATTCAATATTAATGAACTTCAAGAATTTGGCATCGATCATATAATCCTTTGCTATGCAGAGGGAAATGTGTCAACCGTATTCAAACAAATAATTAATGGCAAACTATTTCCCATTAAAATCGAAGGTGCTGGGGTATCTGCGGAAATGATTCCGCGAATTAATGGCCCAACTACTATGGGAATAGTGGAAATCAGCCGCGGGTGCGGATTGGGGTGCCAATTTTGCACACTGGGCAAGGAAACAATGCAGCATTTGCCAGTGGAAACTATTATTGCCGATATTCAAACTAACATTGCTGGTGGTAACCCGAACGCCGCAATTTTAAGCGAAGATTTGTTGCGATATGGCGGGGATGGCATGAAGGTAAACCCGGAGAAACTTTTGGAAATGCTGGAGCAGGTACGAAATATTGCCGGTCTGAAACTGATGCAGATTGACCATATAAATGTCGTCAGTGTGACAAAATATTCTGATGAAGAGTTGAAAAGCATTTACGATACAATCACCCGGGGACAGCAGCATAAATACCCATGGGTTAACCTGGGGGTGGAAACTGTAAACGGTGAACTGTTAAAGAAAAACGGCGGTGCGCCAAAGATGGGAACCATTCGGACAGAAGATTGGGGAGATGTTTGTGCGGAGACGATTCGTCGACTGTCTAAAGCCGGTTTCTTATGTATGGCAAGCCTGATTATTGGATTACCGGGAGAAACAGATGCCGATATTCAAGCTACTTTGGAATGGGTACAAAAACTGAGCAATGAAAAAGTGACCGTTTTCCCAGTGCTGTATGCCCCACCCGGCGATGAACCCGCATTTACTGCAAACGATTTAACCATCCCACATTTAGAATTATTATCAACAGCATATAACCTGAACTTTAAATGGATACCGATAATGTATACCGACAACCAGACCGGTGGAGGAACGCCGGCGTGGAAGCGGAATATGCTGCGGATGATGAGCATCGGGCAGGTTATCGAATGGAAAATATTCTTTGAAATGCACAAAATATCCGCAAGGCGCAGGCAATGAATGACTTTAACGCACAGGTTGATGAATCTATAGCAATATTGTCAGATATGCTGATGAAAAAGCGAACCGGACATATCTGGCGCGGACGATTATCATCATCGGCATTATCAACAGCAGTGACCATATCAGCATTTGTCATTGGCGGGAATGCCGATGATAAGCCACGCATTGATTCATCAGTAAAATGGCTTATTGCCAACCAAAATAGTGATGGCGGCTGGGGAGACACCCCGGAAAGCATTTCGAATATATCCACCACATTGCTTTCACTTTCTGCCTTTATATTATCTGGCAAGGAATCAGATCCTGCGGCAATTTCTGCACGTGAATATATAGCCAAAGTCATCGGCAACGCTACGATTCCAGCACATTTATACAAAATATATGGCAAAGACCGCACCTTTGCGGTGCCTATATTGATGAATTGCGCTCTGGCAGGTTTGGTGGATTGGCGTAATATTCCCGGGTTACCATTTGAATTGGCGGCTGTTCCGGGCAAGTTGTATAAATTCCTTCGCTTGCAAGTGGTCAGTTATGCCTTGCCGGCATTGATAGCGGTGGGAATCTTATTGCACCATAAAAACCCGGTAAAATGCCCAAAACGATATCTCCGTAATTGTGTGATTCTAAAAGTTCGCGCAAAATTAATAGCCATTCAACCCGTTCATGGCGGATACCTGGACGCCGCGCCATTAACCGCATTCACTGCAATGAGCATGTTATCGGTATACCCGGATGACCCGGCAGGACGACTGGCACTGCAATTTCTACGGCAATCAATACGACCTTATGGTAGCGTGCCGATAGACACCGACCTGGCAATATGGGCAACCAGCGGAACGATCAATGCGCTGGCGACTGCAGGTTTGCCGATTGAAAATGCTGATGAATTGGCAGCATGGTATATAAAAAATCAATATAAAATAATCCATCCATTCACCGGCGCAGCGCCCGGTGGTTGGGGATGGACCGACCTGCCCGGGGCAGTGCCAGATGCAGACGACACCAGCGGGGCAATAATCGCACTCCATAAATTGGGGATAAATACACCACAGGATGCCGGTATAAACTGGCTAATTAACTTGCAGAATAGCGATGGCGGATGGCCGACTTTTTGCCGTGGTTGGGGACAATTGCCATTTGATAAATCAACCCCGGACATTACCGCGCACGTCATACGGGCATTGCCACTGCACCCGACACCAGCGACTATTGCCGCCTGCAAAAAAGGATTTGCATATTTAAAGTCAGTGCAACGAGATAATGGAGCATGGCATCCCTTATGGTTTGGCAACCAGAATGTTCCGGGTGGAGATAACCCGGTATTCGGTACCGCTCGCGTTTTATTAGCCTATGATAATATAGAGAGTGAGCAGGCTGACCATGGTGAAAAATACTTGTTATCTGCACAAAACAGTGACGGCGGTTGGGGTGGCGATACCGGGGTGATTTCGACGAATGAAGAGACCGCATTAGCCGTAATATCATTAGCAGGTAGAAAAAAAGAAGAATGTAAACAGGCTACAATACGCGGAGCAAAATATCTCTTAAATAGAATAGCGTCTGGAGAAATAACAAAATCGTCGCCAATCGGTTTATATTTTGCATCGCTATGGTATGACGAGGAGTTATACCCGTTGATTTGGTCGTTGGAAGCACTGGGGAGAGTGCGTGGAATGACTGTAAACTCGCAGGTAAATAGTTAATGAAAGATTATAATTAATTGGACGTATGACAGATGTAGGTGTATAATTTAAAAAACAGGGGAAATGTAATAACATCAATGAACTTAGATAATACTCCGGTTATAATATGCGAGGCGTGTGGAAAAGATACTTTGCGAAAATTTGAAGTTCCAGGTGTGATAGTTCTGCAATATTGCCCGGAATGTGATTTTTATCAGAAAGGCGTCCCCATAACGGCATCAAGTTATGAGAAAGATTACCATGAACATTATGCGCGCCGGCGTGACGAAAAACTAAAAGTTTCTTTTGCGCGTTTAAAAATTATTCGACGATTGTTAAAAAGTGACAACTGCAGGATATTGGATATTGGCTGTTCAGTGGGTTATGTCGTAGAGGTTGCCAAGAATATTGGCTGGGATGCCAGTGGTGTAGACCTGGATGACGAAGTGATAAAGTTTTGCACCGATCGCGGCTTAGATTGCCATGTTTTTAATGGATTTAATCTCCCTTATCCTGATAATAGCTTTGACTGTATTACCGCC
This sequence comes from Armatimonadota bacterium, assembly GCA_044344305.1. Classification (GTDB taxonomy): domain Bacteria; phylum Armatimonadota; class Hebobacteria; order CAIYQO01; family CAIYQO01; genus JBAXQQ01. The sequence goes on along the minus strand of JBIJDE010000254.1, from coordinate 1,479 downwards.
TGGCATGTGATAGAACATGTGGAAGATGCCGAAAAAACATTACGTGAATGGTTGCGGGTGTTGCGTCCGGGTGGACTATTGGTAATTGAGACTCCCAATGCTGCTTGCCGCCGTGTGCATAAACGCGGTTTGCGTTACAAAAACTTTTGGCCGGCAGAACATTTATATTCATTATCACCCAAAGCATTAAAACAAATAATTTTACGTACTGGTGTAGAAATTATACCTACACCTTTGCTATGTGCCACAAAAGGTTTAACCATAGATAAATATCTTTTCATTTGGGGATACCAGTTTCTGGAAATATGTTTAAAACCTGTCATGGGCACAAACAAAGCATTTCAAATGTATGTTAAGAAAAAGTAGATATAACTTTCTTAACTATAAGATTCAATCCCTTGAATCTTATCAGTATTTTCGCTTTTTTATAAATTTGTAGGGGCAATCCCTTGTGGTTGCCCAATATTTCTTGAACACAAGCGAAAACCTTATTTAAGTTATAATTAGAATAAAAATGATTATGGTAGGCTATGATAGAACGTCCTGAACGTATATTGATAATACAGCTTAGGCATGTCGGTGAAATTATGTTTCTTACCCCAATGATAAGAAATATTAAACAAACATGGCCTGATGTTACAATTGATTGGCTGATAGAACGAAATAACATCGGATTAATTGAAAATCACCCACTGATCGATAATAAAATTGTCTCTGAAATAAAAAGTTTCCATGATTATTTGAACTTAGTCAAAAAACTGAAAGATAATCAATATGATTTAATTATTAACTTTCATCGAGGCGAAGAACTATCATTACTCGTTACACTTGCCAGTCCTAAATATATTGCCGGGAGAATGTCACGCTTATTTTCATCTCAATTAGATATTAAATTTTCCAGACAGGGTAAAAACAAGATTCATGTAATTGACTTACTGATGAAAAACATCGAGATGTTGGGAATACAACGAGACGAAAAAAATCTGTTGGAGCTGTTCCTGCCAGGCAGTGCTGTAAATTTAGCCGATGAATTATGGGATGAATACAACCTGAATGATAAAAAAGTAATTGGAATTAATCCTGGTGCTTCATGGGAAACTAAGCGATTGCGACCGTCTATCTGGCAGAATATCTGTAAGGAATTAGTCGATTTAGATTATAACCCAATTATATTTGGTGGGCCAACCGATATAGAAATGGTTGATGAAATAAACGGAGATTTAAATCTGCCAAATTTTGCTGGAAAATTATCTATAATCGAGTCGGCAGCACTTTATAGCAAATGTAAGGTTTTTATAAGTGGCGATTCTGGTCCGATGCACATAGCAGCATCACAAAAAATTCCATGTGTCGCAATTTTTGGACCAACAAGCCCGATCTTATATTCTCCTTATGGAGTAAAATACGAAGTGATAACCAGTAATTCTTGTCCAGATATTGGTCAATGTATACTTAAAAAATGTCATTCGAAATGTATGA
>JBIJDE010000566.1:0-3217 GCA_044344305.1 Armatimonadota bacterium | reverse complement strand
AATAATTTGTTGAAAAATAGCACGGATAGCATCATTGGGGAGTAATCCCTTATTTACTGATGCGACATGATTTAATACTACCCGCTCACGTGTTGGGACAAAGGCTATCCCATCATCGGTACTTTTTAATAATCCGACCTGGCGGGCAACTTCAGCACGTTTTGATATTAGGTTTACTATTGATTCATCTATATTATCAATTTCCTGCCGTAGTTCCGGCAAAGATTTTCCCCATTTCTCAGGTAATAATTGATCGCTCATTTTATCCCCTTGTCATTTTCATTTGCAATCCACAATGATGTCTTTTCTACTACGTCTGCGGTCCAGGCGGCAGTATAAAAATTATGTGGCGCACCTTTGATTTGCATAATTTGATGAGCTATTTTATTCTTTTTAGCCCAATCCGTAAAAAAAGCACCGGATCCGGCAGCTTCAGGATCGTTTTCTCCAAATATAAAGAGTATTTCTCCGGTATATCCAGCTAATTCTTTAGTGATAATTCGACGTGATTTTTTTCTTTCTTTCTCTAAATCATCGCCTTCCTTATCCTTTGCAAGGGTTTTCATCGCACCACCAACATTTGCTTCACCACGTAATAACTTTTTCCATGTTTCTATTCTAAATATCTTTTTCAAGTATCCCATCAACATCTGTTTGCGAGGAGTTCCCTGTTTGGCTGCTTTGGTTTTATCTTCCATAAATGGCAAGATAGACCAGCACACAACTTTGGTAACTTCTTTTTTTAATGATGCTACTCCCAATGCAACATTTGCACCACTGCAAATACCGACCAGGCTAATATCGGAAATGTTATATTCAACTTTTAACCATTCTACCGCCAAAATCACATCATCAATCATTGTATCCAATGTTGTATTCAACGGATTTCCCGGTGAATCACCTCTACCCTGGAAATCTATTCGCAAAGTAGAAAAACCTGATTTCGCCAATGCCCCGGCAGTACGCCATAATATTCGTTGTGGTCCATATCGAGTACCACCCCAACCAGAGATTAATATTACCGCTTTATTTCTTACTATTTCTAAATCTACTGCTATTACCTTGTCATTTCTGGTGATTAATACTGGTATTTCAGCCATTTATATTACCTCATCTGTAATAATTTTCACCAATTCCGTATATTCACCCGGTGAATGTGAGTTCCAGAAAGGTTCGTGAATATATGTTTTTATTTTTTCTTCTCCCCCACCCCACATAGTATTTAATTTTTGTAATTCAGCCATTACCCGAGTGTTAAAAGAAAATTGAACTATCTTATAATCAACTGGTGGATTTACCGGAAATGATATTGAGTTTAATTCTGCATATAACTCAGCAGATAATATTTCACCATCTAACTCGTTTTCATCTATTACTGGTGCTTCGCCTGTAACAGAGTTTTGAACCATTCTTCGCGTTTTCATCTGTTTTATCATATTTGCGCCGTTAGTAATCGGTTGGCATAAAACAATCTTTTTTACATTTTTCAAGTCAGCATTAACTGCAAATAATGCACCTGCGCGAATTGCTATTATTGTTATTTCATAACCTTGCATTGAATTTATAATACCGTTAATATCAGCTATCCATAGTCCATTTTTCAGTTCCCGCATATCACCTTGACTATTACCAGTTCCAGTTAAATCTGGATGGATTACAAAATAACCATCTTGACTTAAAGCTTCGCAAAAAGTAGACACCGCCCGGTGTGCCGACCTTTTTTCATCAAACAATGGGGGAATAACTAACACACCACGACCATTGTTTGATAATGAGGAATATTGTACCGTATGAATACCATTAATAATCTCTAATTTCATATAATCAACTTCTATCTGACTTTTATTAATTATTCGTCATCTTTATTAGCAATCCTTTAAGATTATTCGCAGGTATTTAACTTGCAATGCAGAATAAATAAATACAACTATATAAAGTGAGGAACTGATGACCCATATTAATTTATGCGGAACATGGTATTTATCTGCTGTAGAAAAAAACATATCTATATCTGCTCAAGTACCAGGTTGTGTTCATACTGATTTATTAGCTGCTGGAGTTATTGAAGACCCATATTATCGTGATAATGAATTAAGTTTGCAATGGATTGGACAGACTGACTGGGTATATTCACGAACATTTTATGTTGAAAATGATTTATTACAAGATGAAAAGATTTTTCTAAATTGTAAGGGGTTAGATACACTTGCAACGATAACTTTAAATGGCCATAAAATAGCAAGTACGGACAATATGTTTAGAACATGGAAATTTGATATTAAAAAATATTTAATATTGGGTGAAAATTCCATTGCCATTCGTTTTGCCTCTACATTGCCATATATTGCGGAAAAAGAAAATAATATTCAACGGCTTCCAGGTGTTAACGCATGGTGGGAACCGACCGGTCGTTCATGGGTACGCAAAGAACCATGCAACTTCGGCTGGGACTGGGGACCGGTATTAATAACCTGTGGTATTTGGAAAGATATAGCAATTACAGGAATTAGTGATGCAAAAATCAATGATTTACAAATCATTCAAACTATAAATGACAACTATGCTACGGTTCAACCGATTGTAAATATCGACGTTATTAACGATTATGATTATAAAGTCATTTTCAGTGTAATATTTAACAATGTAATATTACAGGAGAAAATGGTAACTATTTCAAATGGAAAATGCTCAACAGAATTTATTTTAGAAAATCCTGAATTATGGTGGCCAAATGGAATGGGGTCACAACCACTCTATACAGTAAAAACACAATTAGTAATGAACGATTATGAAATTGATTCCGCATCCAGACGAATAGGAATAACTTCAATTAAATTAGACCGTCACGATGATGAATGGGGCGAATCATTTCAATTCACAGCTAATGGAATACCATTCTTTGCTAAAGGTGGAAACTGGATTCCTGCTGATACTTTCGCCAATCGCGTAACACGAGAGCATTATTATAAATTGATAAAAGCATGTGCTGATGCTAACATGAACATGTTGAGAGTATGGGGTGGTGGTATATATGAAAATGATGATTTCTACGACATTTGCGATGAATTAGGCATAACAGTTTGGCAAGATTTCATGTTTGCTTGTGCTACTTATCCTGCGTTTGACGAACATTTCATGAAATCCATTGAAGCTGAGGCAATAGACAATGTTAAACGCTTGCGTCACCATCCATCAATCGCGTTATGGTGTGGAAATA
>JBIJDE010000513.1:0-3713 GCA_044344305.1 Armatimonadota bacterium | reverse complement strand
GAACTTGAAATGTGGCTGGTCGGTGACACATGGAGTAATTTCCAAATGGGTCGCGAAGATTATGAAAATATTTTCGATGTTCTATTGCCATCTGTAATAAACAAATATGATTCACAACGCGATTACTGGCCTTGCAGCCCACATTCACCGCGTGGAGAACGTCAGGACCACGCCAATGCAAATTGGGGAGATGCGCATCTATGGGAAGTATGGCATGCAAAACAACCATTTGAGTGGTATCGCACCTCATTTCATAGATTTTGCAGTGAGTTCGGTTTTCAATCTTTCCCGGAACCAAAAACTATTAATACATACACACAACCAGATGAGCGCAATGTAACCAGTTATATAATGGAACATCATCAGCGTTCCGGCATCGGCAACTCTGTAATTATTCATTACATGCTTGAATGGTTCAGGTTGCCTTCAGGTTTTGAATCATCAGTATGGCTAAGTCAGATATTACAGGGAATGGCGATGAAATATGCAGTAGAACATTGGCGAAGAAATATGCCACGTTCTATGGGCGCATTATATTGGCAGATAAATGATTGCTGGCCTGTAGCATCATGGGCATCTATTGACTCACAATGCAGATGGAAGGCATTACAATACATGGCAAAAAAATTCTTTGCTCCATTAATGATATCTGGAGTAGAAAATCCTGCATCTAAATCTGTTGATATTTTTATTAACAGTGATAAATTAGAAACAATAAATGCCGAGGTTGAGTGGGTTATAACAACAGTAACCGGTGAAACGGTAAATAAAGAAAGAACATCAGTAATTACCCCGATAAATGGCAGTAAAAAGTTAGCAGAAATATGTCTTGCAAATGAATGGGATACTGTCGGTAGCCGAAACATGGTTATATGGCTGAATTTATATGTTGATGATAAAATCGTTGCTACAAATCTTGTTACATTTGCACGACCGAAACATCTATCTCTGCAAGAACCAGACTATAAAACAATCGTGAATCAGAAACATAATTCTTTTGAAGTTACCATAGAAACTTCAGTGCCAGCGTTATGGGTTTGGGTAGAAATGAACAATGATATAGATGCTACATATACAGACCGATTTTTTCACCTGCAGCCAAATACACCTTATTCGATAACGGTAACCCCCAATGAAATAATGACTATTACTGATTTTGAAGAAAAGATTGTTATAAAATCTCTATATGACACATATCAAGATTAATTCAATGGAGGTATATCAATTCCATGTCTGAAATGTATAAAGCTGTACCATTTACTGCGATTAACTTGGAAGATTCTTTCTGGGTACCGCGTATGGAAACTAACCGACTACGCACAATTCCAATTGAATATAGCCAGTGCAAAGATACTGGCAGAATTGATGCATTTAAATTACAATGGAAACCAGGTATGCCAAATGAACCCCACATATTTTGGGATAGTGATGTGGCAAAATGGATTGAAGCCGCTGCATACACATTAGCAACAACACCAGATAAAGATTTGGAGAAGCTGCTTGATGATGTAATTGAAGATATTGCATCAGCGCAACAAGAAGATGGATACTTAAACACCCATTTTACAGTTGTTGAACCTGATAAACGCTGGACTAATCTGCGTGACCTGCACGAATTATATTGCGCGGGCCACATGATGGAAGCGGCAACGGCATATTTTCAGGCGACTGGAAAACGTTTATTATTGGATGTTATGGAAAGATATGCAGACCATATCATTTCAGTATTTGGAATAGAAGAAGGTAAAAAACGCGGGTATTGCGGCCATGAAGAGATCGAACTTGCGCTGATTAAGATGTATCATACTACCGGTGATGATAAATATCTCAAGCAAGCGCAATATTTCATTGATGAACGCGGAAAGTCTCCACTATATTTTGATATTGAAGCTATTGAACGTGGTGAGAAACCCGAAGATTTCTGGGCCAAAAAATATGATTATTGCCAGACCGATAAACCAGTTAGAGAACATGATAAAATTGCTGGTCATGCTGTTCGTGCAATGTATATATATTCCGCTATGGCAGATTTAGCGCGTGAAACAAATGACATAGAATTAAGAAAAGCATGCGATCGTATCTGGGATGATATGACTACAGGAAAAATATATATCACTGGAGGCATAGGACCATCGGCAGCAAATGAAGGCTTTACTGCGCCTTATGATTTGCCTAATGAAACCGCTTATGCAGAAACTTGCGCGGCAATTGGCTTAGTTTTCTGGGCACATCGTATGTTACAGCTTGAATGTGATGGTAAATATGCTGACGAGATGGAATGTGCATTATATAATGGCGCACTATCAGGTGTTTCTTTAGATGGTGACAAATTCTTTTATGCTAATCCTTTAGCTGCCCATCCTGGAATTAACCCGAATATCAACTCATGGGCAGGTAGCAACGATTATACATATCAACGCAGTGAATGGTTCGGTTGTGCTTGCTGTCCGCCAAATATTGCTCGTTTAATCGCTTCTATTGGTAATTACATTTACTCCGTTTCCGACAATAATCTGGCAATACACTTGTATTCAGCAGGAACAGCCAAAATGCAAGTAAAAAGCACTGATGTTACAGTGCGACAACTAACAAACTATCCATGGGATGGTCAAATCGCCATGATGCTCGAAGTTGCTAAACCGACGGAATTTACCATTAAAATGCGTATCCCCGGTTGGTGTGGCGGCGCGGTTGCATCAATAAATGGTCAACAAATTAATGTGGCAGAAAATACAGAACATGGTTATTTAACCATTTCGCGAGAATGGCAAACTGGGGACCATATCACGTTAATATTGCCAATGCCGGTAGAAAGAGTATATTCACACCCGGATGTACGTCAAAATAATGGTTGTGTAGCCTTGCAACGTGGACCAATTGTTTATTGTATAGAACAAGAAGACCACACTGTACCAGTCCATAGAATAATTTTACCAGCACAAGCAGAATTGCAACCAGAATATTCCTCAGAGTTATTAGGTGGCGTAGTAGTTATTAAAGGTGATGCAATAACGCCAGACATGACCGCATGGAAAGATGTACTTTATAGAATAAATCGACACGGTGCAGAAAATAAGATTCAATTAACAGCTATACCATATTATGCATGGTGTAACAGAACACCAGGTGCAATGCGGGTATGGATTCCTGAAACCGGCGGATAGTAATAGATTTTCAAGTGGACAGTATTTTGCTGTCCACTTGAAAATAAACTTAAAACTCTTTCTTTAACAAAGCAATTTCTTCAACTAAAAAATCGCCATATCCCCACCCAATTTGATCTGCGTGTTCTGCCAAAGCTTTTATTCGATTACTAAATAATCTATATGTATCAACACCACAGATTCTAATCATGTTGGACATTTCTTCAAATGCAGTTTCCAGACTATCATAAAATGGCTCATTTATATCACCATTTACAACAGTATATTCGGTACCACATTCAATAAAAGTAAGGAGTAAATCAATAATGCCAATTGTATTGCGAGTGGTCTTACTATATTCCTGAACCATCCTTTTACTGTCTGTCAACATGTTTTTACTAAAACCGCGATTTGTAATAAAGTTCTTCTTTATATTCTCACGAAATAGTTCTAACGTAGTATTGTCGCTGCTTTCGACCATATTTGCTTGCAGAATAGCCTGTGCTTCAGAAGAAAAATCAAATATTTTTTTAATTAAGTCAATTAATTCTTCTTTTGACTTTTCATTTA
>JBIJDE010000558.1:0-3270 GCA_044344305.1 Armatimonadota bacterium | reverse complement strand
GGCCGAAGGTCGGGGTGGTTTTCGCCTACCACAAATCTTAAACCTATACTGTTGAAAAATTAGGGTTTGCAAGAGTCTGGATAACTCAATAAAAAACTGGGTAAGTACCTGATAATATGGTAAAATCTCTTCACAAATGAACGAAAATATTCAACATAAACTGTCGCAATTGCCCGTTATCCCCGGCTGTTACCTGATGAAAGATGCTGGCGGCGCGGTCATCTACGTGGGCAAAGCAAAAATTTTGCGCAATCGTGTGCGTAGCTACTTTGCCACCGATATATCCGACCTGCATCCTCGTACCCAGATGATGGCGGCGCAAATTGTCGATCTGGACATCATCGCGGTAGCAACCGAGGAAGAAGCACTGGCGTTGGAAGCCAACCTTATTAAACGCTACAAACCGCGCTACAACGTACGCCTTCGCGACGATAAATCTTACCCCTTCATTAAAGTTACAGTAAAAGATAAATTTCCAAAAATTTCCGTGGTGCGGGGAACCGCTCAATTGTTGGATAACGCGCGATTTTTCGGCCCCTACCCCAACGTTCGCGCCATGTGGGACGTGGTGAAACTGGTGCGCCGACTATTCAAGTTGCGGTTGGAAACCCGCAACAGCCCAAACCGGCGATCTGGTTGTCCCTGGCACGAAGAAGGCGCATTGCGCAAACGTCCCTGTATAGACTACGATATCGGTCAATGTAGCGGCCCATGTGCCAATCTGATAGACGAAGCAGGTTACCATGATCAGGTACGCGAGGCGCTACTTTTTCTCGACGGACGCATGTTGAGACTGGCGGACGACCTGACAAAAGATATGGAAAAGGCATCGTCAGAGATGAAGTTTGAATTAGCGGCGCGCCTTCGCGATAAAATGCTGAGCCTTCGAAATATTCATCAGGACGCCCGGGTAGTCAGCACCAAGCACGAAGATATGGATTTAGTCGCGTTCTTCTCGCAATCCGACGAAGCCTGCATCACCGTTTCAATCGTCCGTGATGGCCGATTGATAGAACAACAGCACCACTTCATGGACGGTGTAACCGGCGTCAGCAACAGCGAACTCATCTCGTCATTTATCACCCAGCGTTACAACGGCGTGGGGTCGCCGCCGCGGATGCTGATAATCCCCCAGATGATTGACGACAAGGACGCCATGGAATCGTGGCTATCCGCCCGACGATGGGCGCGGGTACGGCTGATAGTGCCGCATCGCGGTCCAAAATTCGATTTGTTGGCAATGACGGCGGAAAACGCAAAATTGTACCTGGAGCGAGAGCAAAACCGCAAAGGCGAGGAAGCGCGCAAGGCAATGGAAGCGGTGGCAGAACTCGGTAAAGTGCTGAACCTGCCGGACGGACCGCGCCGCATCGAATGTTACGACATTTCCACCTTTGGCGGCGACGACTCGGTGGGGTCAATGGTGACATTCATCAACGGCATGCCGGAGAAAAGCCACTACCGGCGGTTCAAGATAAATTACCACACCGGACAACCCGACGATTTCGCCATGATGAAAGAGATGCTGGAAAGGCGGCTTGGCGGCGCAGTGATGAAGTCGCCAAAGTTCTCGGAACTGGCTGATTTGATGGTGATTGACGGCGGCAAAGGTCAATTGGGCATCGCGGTACGGGCAATGCAGGAACTACAGATTGCTGTGCCAGTAATCGGACTGGCAAAACGCTACGAAGAAATTTTCCTGCCCGGACACAGTGATGGACTGATATTGCCAGCAAACTCGCGGGCGCTGCACCTGTTGCAAAATATCCGCGACGAGGCCCACCGTTTTGGCATTACCTACCACACCACCCTGCGTAACCGGCGAATGAAGGAAAGCGCGCTTGATTTCATACCGGGAATAGGCGCAAAACGAAAATCTGCATTGCTGAAAAAATTCGGCAGCGTAGAAAAAATAAAATCGCTGACCCCGGATGAACTCGCCACCGCACCAGGAATCAGCACGGAACTCGCCAGTGAAATATTGCGATTATTGGGTGATAACAATGCATGAACTACCCATCACCGAGAATATTATAAAAATGACCACAACCGCCGCCGCCGAAGCCAACGCCACCCGAATAACCCGAATAACCCTGGTAATAGGCGAACTATCCTCAATAATCGACGACTCGGTACAGCAATATTTCAACATAATCAGCGAAGGCACCCTCGCCGCCGGCGCCGAACTAATATTCAAACGCCTGCCGGTAAACCTAATCTGCCCCAACTGCACCAACGAATTCCCTAAGGTAAAAAGCAACTTCAACTGCCCCCAATGCGGCGAAATGGGCAGAATAGCCGACGGCGCCTGGGAGTTTTATGTTGAAAGTATGGAAGTTTATAGTGGATAGTGGATAGTGTGATGGTTTAAAATTTATAAACTCTTGTCAAATTTCAGTCACAGTTTGGAAAGGGGTGAAGCCCGGCTATTCCCAATTACCACATGGTTAAGTGTGACTGTTCTAAGAAGATTTTTTCTTCTTTATCGCATTTTTTAAAATCCTTACAATGTTCTCTCTTTCATCTTTCTTGTTATCAATTTCATCATAAGTGTTGACATAAAATATTGCATAATATAATGCCGTCTCTCCAGATGGATCTTTATAGAAAATATCTACATTAGAAGTTAACAATTGATTTACAGCTTCGCTATTAATTTGATGTATAGCAGTCATTAACACAGACTGCTTCAATTTATTAATATTATTAATGTCTGCTCCAGATTCTATTAATAAATCAAAAATCTTACTATTATGTTTTCTATAAATAATTTCATATTTAGGATAACCAACAAAATTTTCGATAAAACTTAAATAATGTTGTAAACAATTATCACCATAAGTATCTTTTACTTTAACATCAGCTCCTTTATCAATTAAATATTTAACTATGTCATAATCATTTTTGGATAATGCATAATATAATGGTGTAAATCCGTCATTATAAAAATTCATTGTATTTGTGTTAGCTAAAGAATCAATTATCTTGTATTTCTTATTTTTTATAGCATACAATAATGGTGTCATGTGCTTATCATCAAGAACATTAATATAAGCTCCTTCACTGACTAATAACTTAACTATATTTTCTTTGTTTTTCAATACAGCAGCATGTAATAGTGTTCTGTTGCCAGTTGAAACAGGGTAAATAATATATTCAGGATGGGCTTTTAAATAGAAATACATCATAACATTATTATCATTGTTAAAATATTTTTTAAATTTTGCATCACTTATTGAATTTCCTACACATCTACAGATTGGTAAATAT
>JBIJDE010000515.1:0-3671 GCA_044344305.1 Armatimonadota bacterium | reverse complement strand
GATAAGATAACTGCCGTTAAAATAATTATAGATAAACCGACTTTATATATAGTTTTCATCTTTTATATCCTGCTAATTGATAAATTTTCATTTCCAATTTCATATAAGAGTAGTATATCAAATATCATGAAGTTTGGTAATCTTGATAATGGCAATCTGAATTATTTTCAATTTTGAATTATTTTCATAAGAATAGATGTGACCACAATTTACTGATGCTTATTATTTGAAAGATTCCCCAACTTGATAAACTTAAACTGTAAATAAACAGTATTGGTTGAAATTTCAGTCACAGTTTGAAACAGGGTCGCAGCCCGGCTTGGAACTAATAGTATGAATCATAAAATTACTCTTTATATTCAGCGCAAAGTATGCACACCATAAACTGCCATTGCCATATTAAGCATCCAACTATCAGGTATATCAATAGAGTGATATTCAAAAATAAAATCTCTGCCATTAAAACGAGATTTTCCTGAATAATCAGACAAAGCTTTCTCAATGGCAAAATTAGATATATTCAACTGTGTTCCTATTTTTTCACTATTAATACCATCATTTCTGATATCTATTAAAAAGATATCATCACCATTACCATAAATAATAGCATCCTGTCGAAAAATATGTGCTGCTTTAACTGCCCAAGAAAGAAGATCAACATCAGATTTTATAGTAGAATCTGAATCAAATGGTATATAGAAAAACTGCTCTGTCTGCTCTATTTCCATATCACCATTATCATCAGCAGCTTTCCATACCCCCTGCAGCTTTCTACATTTTAACGACTGTTGTCGAATATTCAAAAGAAGTTTAGCGTTACGAGTTTTGTTTTCTTTTTCAGATAAACCTATATTATATGCAGTCATAATAATAAAAGCATTTTCACTCTGAAATATTAGAATACGACTAAGGGAATCTGACTCAACTAAAAGTAAAGGTTTACCCATATCTAAAGCTGACTCAGCTTTAGCAAATTCATCGTCATCAAAGATTTCTTCAATGTTATTCATAATATTCTCCTTTAAATAAAAGTTTCATAAGTTCACAGCATAAATATACTATCAAATACAAATAACTATCCACTGGCAACTCATGAAATACCCATGCGAGAAATAATGATTTTCTGACAACACTATAAAAAAGCATCATCATAAGTTAATATCAAATATCTAATGTCGCTACCACATAATTCGATATCTCGAAAAAATTTCTATAATAAACATAAATAGTAAATCATGCTCACACTAAAGCATTAAACCATCACAAGACCATTTGCATTAAAATGACAGTTTTTGGGTAGCTGGACTGCGACCCTATTACAAACTGAGACTATATCACTATCTAAAACTAATTTAATAAAATATTTTCACTTTTGATAACTTTTCCTAATTAAGATAAATATATCAAAATCACAATCACCATGTGAAACATGGTAGCAACCCATCTATGTAAATACATGATGTTACTATTATATAATTTTTGACTTATCGATCCCTTTACAAAAAACTGGAGTTAATATCTTCTTTATATTTTTTTCAAAATATGATTGGATAAACACTGTTGTAATATTCATATTTGGATATTCTAAAGACTGAGTGAACTTATCTATATGTTTGGGATTAGTGTTACAAAACACCAAATTAACGGCATGTATAGAATTCCCATGTTTTCGTGCAAATTCTAATTTTTTATTATCTTTTTCAATTTCATCTTTAAAATTTATGCTACTATTAATTATATACTTAAACTCAATTGCAAATAACAGTTCATCATCAATTGGTTTACGCTCTTTTAAATCATAAATATGTTTATTAACAATATCTCTAAATGTTAACTCCGAATTTGCTGCAAATTCTGGTTTTAATACAACAAGGTCATAATTTCCACGTTTCCCTCTTTCGCTACCATCAAGAGGAAGTGTTTTATAATTTGGCAATAAAAGATCTTCTTTAATATACCTAAAATTAGTCGGATATTCTTGATGAACAAGATATACTTTTCTCGGATCGTTGCATCGTGGTACTTCAAGTCTTGTGCAATATAAACTCTGACACATATAGGTGACAATATCAGATTCAGTAAAGAAATAATATGGATTTTCGCGAAACTTGTTAATTGTCTTTTTGATAGCTTTCCAAACTCTTTCTTCGATTTCAAAGTCTGTGATATTTGTCATATAGTTACCCCTTTTTCTATTTTAATCAAATAGAAAAGTTATATTGAATCTATTTTTGTATCAGAGTCGTCATCTGCTACATCATCAATATCGAAATCATCCCGTGGTGATAATGATTCACGGATTTTGATTTCACTTTCAGGAAATTCACTAATCAATCTCTCCATTAATTTATCATTGCTCATATTGTATTTATGTTTATAACCCGCTTTAATAACACCATCACCCCAAATAAAATATTCCAATTTTTCAGGATATGATAAATTTAAACGTTTGTGCCAGAGAATAATTTCTGTTCCTCTAAAATATGGATCTATTATCTCGTTAGGCAAATATTGTACAAGTTCGATTAATAACTCATCATGTTTTTTCATCAGATCTAATTCATCATTTGATAACGATGCAACAAACTTTGGTGAAAACTTACGTAACGCTGAGTTAGAACTTGAAAAGATATTTGTTAGAGCGGTTGAAATATTCCCTTGACCTTCATCATTATCAAAAATATTTTCTAAAGCATGTAAATAATCATTAATTAAATCAATCCAAACATGAATATAAGTTATTGGATTGTATTGACCAAATAGTCGATTGCTTTCATCATTTGCTTGAAAACTTTTTAAAACTTGACAAACATCATTGATATCAGTTTCGCAAATACCTGCTTCATTATAGTAATTAGCAGCAAATATGATACAACATATTTCAGCATCAGGTTCTGTTTCGCGGAAGGTGCGAAATTCTTCAATTATTGCTTTAGCCTCTGGATATCGTTTAAGCACCATATAATGGCTCAATATAACAAAAAGACTATTAAATAAATGTAATTTTTTGTAGTCATCAGAAAAATCTTTAATGTCTAAAAGATAATTAGAATAATGTTTGTTTCCATAAATCACTTCTTGCCTTAGAAAACCTAATTCGGCACCAGTTAAATTATAATATTTTAATCCTTTCTCATACATAATGTCACAACAGTATTCACCCAGACACAACGGTAATTCTGAATTTCTTTCTTGATATAAACCTTCCCACTCAAAATACGATGAAATAATGGCAAACTTTGCACGAGTTGTGTCTTTACTTGATATAAGTTTAAAATTACAGTTGAGTACTGTATTCAAAAAAATGTTGTCGGCGTTTTTATTTAATTTATCCAAATTTTTTGCAACAATACGCTGGAAAATATCAAATGTTTTATTTACTTGAGCTTCAAATTCATCATCAACAATATTTACTGATCCTATGTTTTGGTATGAATGCGGTAGAGAGTCAATACTTTGAGATAACAACGTAAAAGATTTAAACAATGTAGTTTTTTGAGATAAACCTTTTTTTCCTGTATTATTACCACCAACAGCAATACGGATTTTCTTTGCTATTTCACTATTCAAATTTTGATTGTTAGTTATTAGATTCTGATATACAGATAATAAAGCTGGTGTTTTTTCAATAGTCTCAAATACAAACTCAAGTATACGTTCATCAAAATTAA
>JBIJDE010000253.1:0-6952 GCA_044344305.1 Armatimonadota bacterium | reverse complement strand
AACAGCGTCAAATACTACAGGCTTTAAACTTGGAATTACCACAATAGAATATGGTTAATATATTGTAGATTTCAGGTTATTATATCATAATGCATAATTATTTAACCTCCTTGATTACACGTATTGCTTTGCTGAGCAGCGCAAGTTTTACATTACGTAAGTACAGTTCAAGGGACTGTGGGTTTGCATCTTTCAATGCTGCCAACTGAGTGGCTAATTTTCGCAGCGGTTCCATTTCGGCACCGGCTTTCAAGGTTTCTATTTCAACAGCACGTCTTGATTGTACTATTTTCTGGTCAGCGGATGCCTGCGCCAGACTGATATCAGATGAAATTTGGTTATGGGCGGTATTAATGGCTGCCAGCGCGGATTCAACCTCTGTCGGCGGGTCAATGCCGGTTATCAGCGATGCATCCAGCACCATTCCATAACGCGCGGCAGATGAACGACATTCAATATCCATGTGTTCGTTCAGGTCACGCAGGTTTTTACGCAGGTCATTAATAGATATGCCCTGGGTTAATACTAATTCAGCCTTTGCATCTTCTTCTTCACCAATAATTTTATTTTTGGGTGCTTCAAAATTAGCGATGCGTTCGCGAAGAACGGATACGAAATAACCCATAATGTGCGCAATTGGATTTTTTACGCCAAATATATAGGCGTAAAGATTGCGGTCTGATACACAATAGCGAATCTGACCGGACAATCCAGTATTCAACTGGTCTTTAGTTACCGCTTCCAGTACCGTATTACCATAGTTCGCCTGCGGTGCGCTGGGGTCATACGCCATATTTATTGTTTCAGTAGCAACAGACACTTTGTGAATACGTTCCCATGGCCATTTAAAATATGGTCCGCCGGGCATAATTACCCGAACCTGTGGGAAACAATAACGGTCGCGTTCATCTCCCGTTAAGGACTCTGAGACGGGATCATTTAACGTTGTCGCATCACCAATGCGCTGTGCCCGTCCAAAGACGGTCTTCACTGCACGCTGGTTCTGGTCCACCGTATAGAATCCCGATAGTATCACTCGGACGATAAACCAAATGGCTACGCCCAAAAGTATAGAAGATTCCATACCACCCTCCTATCGAATAGTTTAATAATTGTACAGTTGATATCTTGATAATGCAAGGGGATATTTTTTTATTTCAACTTACAAATTTACGGAATCAGAGACCCTAATTTTTACCGGTCACTGAGCCTGTCGAAGTGAGGCACTCTGAACTCTGAACACTGAACACCGAAAACTTTTCCAATTGATTACGATAAAATAAAAGCATTTGTTATCATGCTTTTTTAAAATACATTGATAAAAACATTAATATAAAAGGCCAAATATAGTAACAGATAACCCCAATAATCATTACAGCAGCAGACAAAACAATTAATATTACCGCCTGGTCTTTTCGCAAATCCTTGTTCATATTTAACATGCCAAAGGCAATACCAGCAAGTGGTATGAAAATTGCACCTATTATAAATGATGCCATCTCACTACTTGACCATCTTTTATCATCCGAAAATGTCGCTCGTATTTGACGGCCACATTCGGTGCAGGTGATAGATTCATCAGCAATTTCTTTTCCACAATATGCACAATACATAATTTTCTCCTAATGCGAGTCGTAACAGCATCTTGATTTAATTAAGAGGTTATTACTGGTGACGGAGCGGCAGGTGCTGGGTGCATAGGGGTAAAAAAGTGACCTGTAAAGTATGTAAAGACGGCAATTACACCAATAATAACTACAGCAATGGTAGTAATTGATACTATCAGAAGTGTTTTTGATTGTTGCTTTTTTGCTACACTATTAATATGGACGATGCCAAATATAATCCCAATCAAAGGAATTAGTATAGATGCCACCACCAGTCCAAACATTTCAGCAGCAGACCAGGAGACATCATTAGCTATAGATGATTCTATTTCATTTACTGGCTGAACAGGACTTTCACACCATTCACAAGTTACAGCATCATCAGCAATATCTTTCCCACAGTTTATACAAAACATATAACTTCCTCATTATGACCTTCAGGTAATAAAGATTACCTGACAGTCTAAACAACATAAAATGATTATCCTGTTAAAACTATAACAATATCTCTTTCAAATAGTCAAGGTGTTTTGTGCGAAGTATGAACTCACCTTTCACAATTCAACTTTTATTTCACATTGATTAATTGGATTGGAAAGATTTTAATATTAGGACGTTAGCAACCAAATTCGAACAAAAAAAGTCAAGATTTCAAATTGTTGCTAACCATCTAAAGTTAACATCACTTCGACCCCGTTAAGGGTCTCACGTCTGTAGAAATAAGCATTTACATGAATTAATGATAACAAAATGTAGTAGGTGATTTCAAACTGAAAACTAAAAACTTGTCTAATTTCTTTGGATTAGGATTGGAAGGATTTTAATATTAACAATGAAGGGGACTGGCTTGAATACTGTGATTAAAGATAAACTAACAATCAAATATAAGCACAGTATTCGTGCTGTACCCGTGCGTAACAACTAATCTTCTGGTTTTTTACAACAATTTTGATACAATTTTATAAATTTTTACAAAAACATCAAAAAAGATGGAACTTTTTACTGTTTTGCAACCACTAATAAGAAAAAATGTATATTTATTGTGATTAACACAATAACAAGGAGAAAAAAATGAAATTCGTTAAGTTCTTATCATTAGCAACAGTTTGCGGACTGCTGACTTTCAGCGCGTTTGGCCAGGCGGCTCCTGGTGCTGCACCTGCCCCACCGGCAACTACTGCTGCCCCTGCAGAAAAACCTGCCAAGACAGAACGACCGGCGCCGAAACCGATGGATGTATCAAAACTGAAAGCTGTTACCGTAAAAGGAACAGTAAAGCTTGTAGTCATTGACCCTGCCAAAAATCCTCGTCTTGCCAAAGGTCTGGAATTCCAGATAACTGGCGATGCTGGTGCTACTGTTGTTGCTGGTCCGAAAGAATATATTGAAAATAAAATCGGACTAAAATTAACAGATGGTGTTATAGCAGAAGTAACTGGTTGGGAAAAGAAGAAAGAAAAAGCCACTATAGTAATTGCAAAGACTATAACTGTTGATGGCAAAGTTTATACCTTGCGCGATGAAAAAGGAGTGTCAGGATGGGATGCGATGGATTTGGCCAAGTTTAAAGAGTTGACGAAGGCAGAACTGGAAAAGGCTGAAATAGTAACCGTTACCGGTACTGCAAAACTACCTGAAGGTGTACCCGCAGATGAACCAAGTTTCGTTCGTTTTGCAATAGATGATAAGACCATTGTATTAATTGCCCCTAAAAAAATCGTTGACGCTATGGCTATTACAGTTAAAGAAGGAGACACATTAAAAGCCACTGGATGGAAGGTTGTACGTGGAGAAAAAACATTTGTCCTGGCGCGCGAATTAACCATTAATGACAAGTTCGTTAATCTTCGCGATTTTGACGGAAAAATTATCAAACCGAAAAAAGAGAAACCAGAGAAAGGACAGAAACCAGGCAAGGGTGTAAAACAGAACAAATAACTAAAACCAATGAACCACGCCCGGTTGTTTTCAACCGGGCATTTTTTTGCAGGATAAACAAATAATTTTGGAGAATTAATAAATAAATAATACAAGGGGTCCCAATCATGTATTCCAACATCCAGGTTAAAACCAGCACAAATGCAAAGATGATACCAGATGCTAATTTTATTAAATTAGTTGATTCCTCACTTTACACTACTACTGGAAAAGCCATTTTAAATAATGAAAAACTTTCTGCCAAAATGAAAGGTATTAAACGCTGGATGGCATTAAGTCGTTACAATACATATTGGATGAAGCCATCTTTTGGGAAAAAGTTATCTGATGTACCTGAAGAAACGCAATTTTTATTAGTTGAAACTGCAAATGATGAACAAATAGCGATAATCCCATTATCAACTGATGAGTTCACATTTACCATGCGGGGTGGCGATGCCGCAGATGAAATTATATTCACCCAAAAATATTTTAAACCAGTTAATTGCACCAAAACTACCGATGTGAAAGTCGCATTATTTGCCTACGATGATTATGACTTGTTAATGATGCATGATGAAATAGCAAAACTTGTTTCTGAAGTAAATAACCATTCAATGCAACCAAGAAATGAAAAAAAGGCACCTGATTTTGTGAATAAATTCGGATGGTGTACTTGGGATGCATATTATAAAGACATTAATGAAAGCCTGATTATGCGAGGCGTCATGGAAATGATTGATGATAAAGTAAAACCAGACTACATTATCATCGATGATGGCTGGTTGGATGTTAAAGGTGATTATTTAAATTCATTCAAGCCTGACAATAAAAAGTTCGACTCCGGATTTGGTAATATCCGTAAGATGTTAGGTATCGAGAGAATCGTATTGGCAGTTTGGCATAATTTGAATGGCTACTGGGGTGGTATCAATCCTGATAGTGAATTAGCCAGCCAATACAAATTAATTAAGACTGAAAACTTGATTCGTCCCTGGGAAGGCGAAAAAGATAAGAAGATTCCACTTTATCTTATCGACCCACTGGATATTTCTCGTTTCTATCTGGACTGGTATCGCAATTTAAAAAAAATGGGTGTAGATATGGTTAAGGTTGACGGACAATCCGGGTTGGAGTTATTCACCGACGGAATCTATAACCGAAACCTGA
This sequence comes from Armatimonadota bacterium, assembly GCA_044344305.1. Classification (GTDB taxonomy): domain Bacteria; phylum Armatimonadota; class Hebobacteria; order CAIYQO01; family CAIYQO01; genus JBAXQQ01. Next base: position 2,258 of record JBIJDE010000253.1, on the reverse strand, counting down.
CGATGCGCAGCTATCAGGAAGCGATGCAAGCCGCCGGCGGATTATTTTTTCACAATAACATAATTAGTTGTATGTCACATGGAAACGATGTTTTTTCTAATATTCAAACATCCAACGTAGTACGCAATTCAGACGATTATTTCCCCTGCAAACCAGCCGCTGTACAGCAAAACCATATCTTCGTAAACGCCATGAATGCGGTTTATACGTCGTTATTCGCGATACCTGATTGGGATATGTTTAAGAGCGGCAGTCCGGAAGGAGATTTCCACGCAGCAGCCCGCGCATTAAGTGGAGGACCAATATACATTTGCGATAAACCAGGCGAATATGATGTGAATATTATTAAACGGTTGCGTTTAGCTGATGGAACATTACTAAAACCTAAAGATATTGCTCTGCCAATGAGCAACCGAATATTTATTGACTGTTTACATGAAGAAAGCCTGTTGGTAATGGTTAATTTCACTGATAACGGAACTATTTTGGGATTATTTAACGTAAACGTAAATGGTAAAACCATAACAGAATCTATCGATGTCTCAGAATACTTGCCTGAAGAAATGGAAGATAACGCCGTCTATATGAAAGCAATCAAAGGTACGGTTGGATTAATTCCTGAAAATGGGGTAATGAAATTTAAACTAAAACCGATGACTTATGAATTATTACATTTTGCGGAAATTAAAAATGGGGTGGCTCCACTGGGATTAGTGGATAAATATATCGGATCTGCGGCAATATGCAATTATATGCGCCAAAGTGGAACCGCAATATTGGATATAAAAATAGGCGGAAAATTCATTATATACTCAGAAAAAAAACCTGACTATATAATGAATGGCTTACAGCAAATTGAATTTAAATATGATGTGAAACATAAAATAATTACCATTAACACCGATGATTTTCTGGGAACAGATGACTTTTTTGATGAATTTAATTTTGATGTTGATGATGATGATGATGATTTTGAAATGGACGAATTAACAGCAAATAGATGTATGATACAAATAGTATACAAAGATGAAATTAAAGATAGTTTGTTGAGTTTAAGAGGAGTATCAGAGTTCGAAGATCCCGATATATTCGATATCGATGATGACTTCTTAGATGATGAAGATATTTTACCTCAGGGTAGAAGTTTGACTGAAACAGGATTTGAAACCGAGGAAGATATGTTGAAGATGATTAAGGAAGTTATGGAAAGAATGGAAGAAGGCGAACCTGATAATCAGCCATTACGATTATTACCGCAAAAGAAAGGGCATAAACGTAAGCAGTAACGGGTATATTACGGATATGACAGGACATCAATGCAACCATAAACATACGGACAAACCGACCGATGAAAATGCCGTTAATCGCCGGCGGTTGTGGAAGGTTATTCTGATTACCGGCGGATACATGGTGGTAGAGGTCGTTGGTGGTTTACTGACCAATAGCGTCGCGTTGCTTTCTGATGCCGGACATATGCTTACTGATGTCGCTTCGCTGGTACTGGCATTGATGGCGATATGGTTTGCCACCCGCGCGGCAACACCGCAAAAAAGTTATGGCTATCACCGCCTGGAAATTATTGCCGCCTTGATAAACGGTATAACTTTGCTGGCATTATCTATATGGATTATCATTGAGGCTATCGGTCGCATCGGGCATCCGCAAACAGTACAGGGATTTGGCATGTTGCTGGTGGCAACCGGCGGACTGATGGTTAATATTATTGGTGCGGTATGGTTACACGGTGGACACAAACATTCTGTAAATATTCGCGCCGCTTTTTATCATGTCATTGGTGACCTACTGGGTTCTATCGGTGCGATAATCGCTGGTGTCTTGATACTGACATATAAATGGTATCTTGCCGACCCTATCCTTGCCATAATAATCGCTATTTTAATAATCATCAGTGCCATGGGTGTAATTCGTGAGACGGTAGACATCCTGCTGGAAGCAACCCCAACACATCTATCTCTCGACGAAATTCGCGCCGCATTGATAGCACTACCCAAGATACAACAAATTCATGATCTCCACGTCTGGACAATCACCAGTGGTATGTATGCCCTTAGTTGTCATATAACGGTATCAACTGATGATTTCACCCCACAAACCCTTGAAATAATCCGCAACGAAATACAGCAAAAATTCGACATCACCCATCAAACATTACAACTGGAGACACTGGAAACAGCATTGTTTGAAGGGGAGCATTTATAACTCAATGAAAAGAAATATGGATAATTAATGAATAAAAT
>JBIJDE010000252.1:0-6966 GCA_044344305.1 Armatimonadota bacterium | reverse complement strand
TATTTATATCAAATTCATAATCATAAAAAACTATTTCAAAATATAAATCTTTATTGATATTGTCTATTTCTTCAGGAGACTTGATAATAGTTATTGACATACCGTATTTGATAGCATATTTGCTCAATCGCTTAATATAACTATTTTCACCGATTATTAATACATTCATCAGTTTATCCATAATAACTCACCCTGACATAAACGAAATAAATCGTAATATATTTAATTATTAACCATATATTGATAATTGAAACAAAATATCGAGATAATTTGTACTACTTAATTAAATTTTAATCATTGACACCAGAGTAATGTATCTATAGACTAAAAACGGAAATATTACATTCCCAATGTGACAGGAACCCCGCATTTCTATTATTTGACGTTCAGGGTACGAGTTCGTCATCAGAATAATTCAAATGCGACCTGTTAATACAAAATAAAGGAGCGCACCACCATGAATATAAGAAAAGAATGGGTAAAAGGCCGCACAGGAAATATTACCCAAATGCACTATGCACGCCAGGGAATCGTTACTGAAGAAATGCAATATGTCGCAAACCGTGAATTGTTATCTGCTGATTTTATTCGTAATGAAGTTGCTAATGGCAGAGTTGTAATACCGGCAAACATTAATCACCCTGAATTACTACCAATTGCAATCGGCCGACCTGTAACTTGTAAAATCAATGCAAATATTGGCAATTCCTCTCTATCAAGCGGTATTGAAGTTGAAATAGACAAGCTGAATATCTGCCTTAAATATGGTGCTGATACCGTTATGGATCTCTCAACAGGCAAAGATATCAATCGCATTCGTGAAGCAATAATTCGCAATAGCAATGTCCCCATCGGCACTGTACCAATTTATCAGGCTATTGAACAAGTAGATGACCCAATGGACTTGACTGCAGATGACTTATTAGCAGTTATAGAAGAACAAGCCCAACAGGGAGTTGATTATATGACTGTTCATGTAGGAGTGTTGCGTGAACATTTGCCGATGATTGAAAGTCGTATTACAAAAATCGTCTCTCGCGGAGGAGCATTAACGGCACAATGGATGAAACGACATAAAAAACAGAATCCATTATATGAAAGATATGACGATCTGCTGGAAATTTGCAAGAAATATGATGTTACATTATCTCTTGGTGATGGTTTACGACCAGGTTGCCTGCATGACGCAAGTGATGAGGCACAGTTTGGCGAATTAAAGGCGCTGGGTGACCTTGCAAGACGCGCATGGCAACAAGATGTACAAGTAATGATAGAGGGTCCAGGACATGTGCCTATGGACCAAATAGAGAAAAATATGCGGCTTCAGCAGGAATATTGTGATGATGCCCCATTTTATGTGCTTGGTCCATTAGTAACTGATATTGCACCCGGATATGATCATATCACCAGCGCAATCGGTGGAGCAATGGCAGGATTATATGGCGCTGCTATGATTTGTTATGTTACCCCTAAAGAACATTTAGGATTACCTGAAGCGGAAGATGTGAGAAATGGTATAATCGCATCGAAAATTGCAGCTCATGCGGCAGATATCGCTACCGGAAAACCTGGTGCAAGGGACAAAGATGATGAAATGGCGCGAGCACGTTATGCATTTAACTGGGAAAAACAATTTGAGTTATCAATGGATCCCGATCGTGCACGTGATTATCGTAGACAAACTCTTGGACTCGACTGTTCTACCGAATATTGTACCATGTGTGGTCCAAAATTCTGTTCAATGCGATTGTCTCATGAATTAGAAAACGCTGAGTAATTTTGCTTATTCGCAGGCAAATATGATATAATTATGTGGAAATGGAGAAATCCAAATCCACCCCAAAATCTACTATCCAATGGAGAACGGCTAATGTCCGGACATTCTAAATGGGCAAATATTCGTATCAAAAAAGGTAAAGTTGACGCCATTCGTGGTAAAACATTTACCAGATTAGCTAAAGATATAATTGCTGCAGCTAAAAGTGGTGGTGGTGACCCTGCTAATAATTTACGACTTCGCAACGCAATCGTAAAAGCCAAAGAGTCATCAATGCCTGCTGATAATATAAAACGCGCAATAATGCGCGGTACCGGTGAAATTGAAGGCGCAGCATACGAAGAAATAAGTTATGAAGGCTATGGCCCAGGTGGCGTAGCAGTTATGGTGCATTGTTTCACAGATAATCGCAATCGCACAGCACCAGAGATGAGATCAGCATTCAAAGCAGTTGGCGGTAACTTAGGTGAAACCGGTTGTGTTGGCTATATGTTTGAACATCGTGGTGTTATAGTCGTACCAAGCGAAGGAACAGATGAAGATACCGTCATGATGGCAGCATTAGATGCCGGTGCAGAAGATGTCAAAGCTGTTGATGAAGACTATTTTGAAGTCTATACTTCTCCAGGCGACGTTTATAAAATTCGAGAGATTCTTGAAAATGCCGGTATAAAAGTTGAAGATGCAGAAGCAAGAATGATACCGGAAAATACCGTTACTGTTACCGGTAAAGATGCTGAATTAGTTATGAAACTTATAGATAATCTTGAAGAGAATGAAGACGTACAAAATGTTTACAGTAATGCAGACATTCCTGAAGATGAAATAAACTAAAATAGATAGCCCGCCATAAATTAAACTTTCTGGCGGGCTCTTTGTCTAAAACAAAGAGGTTCAAATAATATGCAAAACCCAATCGTTTCAGTAGTAATCCCATGTTATAACGAAGAAGGCTCCATTGAGAAGCTTTATAGTTTAATTCGCGAACAATTTAATACTCTTGGAATAATCACAGAAATTATATTTATAGATGATGGTTCTACTGACACCAGCCGTGATATTATTCGTCAATTGGCAGCATCTGATCCGTTATGCAAAGCTGTTTTCTTTCGCAAAAATAGCGGCAAAGCAGCAGGATTAGATACCGGGTTTAGAATTGCACGTGGACATTTTATTATCACCATGGATGCTGACCTGCAAGATGATCCAACAGAAATACCACGATTTTTGGAAGCATTAAAAACTGCTGATGTAGTAAGTGGTTGGAAAGAAAAACGTCTGGATCCGATTGGCAAAACATTCCCATCAAAAATATTTAATGGCACAGTCCGACATTTCACTAATTCAAAACTTCATGATATGAATTGCGGTTTCAAAGGTTACCGCGCTGAAGTATTAAAAGAAGTAGTGCTATATGGTGAATTACATCGTTATGTACCAGCTCTGGCTGCTGCACGTGGCTTCAAGGTTGTAGAATTATCAGTCACCCATCACCCGCGTACTACCGGAGTGAGCAAATATGGATGGGAAAGATTTCTCCGCGGCTTTTTCGACCTTGTTACCGTAGTTTTTATCACAAAATATCGGAATAGACCATTACACTTTTTTGGAAATTTCGCTATTACCTTTTTTGTTATCGGCTTAATTTTTTCTGTATTCTGGGGGGCGCTCTATTCACTTGATAAAAATGTAATTAATGGAATAATGCTGAACCTTTCAGTAGGAACAATGTTGTTAGCACCAATTCTATTTGGTTTAGGAATATTAGCCGAACAAAATCTTTTCTATAATTATCGAAAAGGCCAGCAACCACCAATTGAAGAAACAATTAATATTTCTGAAGAAGTATAAAATAAAAAACACCGTCTTTAAAGACGGTGTTTTTTAATATTATAAAATGTTATTTATAATTTATCTTGCAATAATTGATCCGTTAATTACTTCATATTTGTATACATTATCTGTATCACCCAGACCATATGCATCGGTATCAGTAGTAGTCAACAATGTTTGTCCGCCAGAAGCAACAGCACTTAATAATGCCGCGCGTCGAGTACCATCTAATTCGGACAAGATATCATCCAGCATTAAAATAGGTGTTTCTTCAAACATTTTAGTTAATAGTTGGAACTCTGCGATTCGCAAAGCTAAAGCAGCGGTTCTGCCTTCGCCTTGAGAACCATATCTTCGAACATCCTTGCCTTCAACCAGAATACGCAAGTCGTCACGATGAGGTCCTGCTGCGGTTAAACCACGTCGTAATTCTTCTGGCACTGATTCTTCTAATGCCAACAAAAGAATTGCGTGTAAATCTTCGCGGTTACATTCATTCAAATCGGCTTCAGTCCAACCAGGAACATATTCAACAACCATTTCTTGTGTAGAATTAGTTAAACGTTGATATATATCGCGAGTTAAAGTTGATATATTTCGAATGAATCGCAAACGAATATCAAGTATTCTTGCACCGGCAGTAGCCACACCTTGACTCCATGCCCATAAATCGTCAGTATTGCCATCTCGGTCGCGCAGTTCTTTTAGTAAACGATTGCGTTGGTCAAGATTTGTTTTATACTGTTGCGCAGCAGCAGTATAGCTCTTACTCATCACGCCAAGGTCAACATCCATGAAATTTCGGCGATTTTGGGGTTCGCCACGAACAATTTCAAGGTCTTCAACCATGAACAGCACTAACGGAGTAAGACCGGACAAATCTTTAGGCATCCGTTCGACATCGTTAATTTTCAGTTTTTTGACTGCTCCACCCGCTGGCATAGACTTATCAGTCTCTTGTTTTCGGGCCAGATCAATCTCTACCGTAAATTCACCACGTCGTTCACTGTAGAACTCGGCCATTACACGTGCAGTGTCTTGACCCCAAGTGATAAGCTCAGCATCCTGCCAGAAACTGGCACGAGCTGAACGCCCTGTAGCGCATAAATACACTGCTTCCAACAGGTTTGTTTTACCCTGTGCGTTGGCTCCAGCAAATAAATGTGCGCCTGTCGATAACTCAATAGTGAGTTCAGAATAATTTCTGATGTTTTCTAATGTTAATTTTCTTATTTCCACAACCAAATATAAGCATAAATTTCAACTTTTGGCAAGATATTTTTTGAAAATTCAAAATATAATTGTTTGACAAAGTTAATTTTAATGGTATAATAAGTTCTGCCACATAAAAACCTGGGGGCGTAATTGGTTTCGACGGGTGATGGAGTGGCGTTAGAAGCGAGCCGTGGCGCCTGGCCACGCTAATCACGGGCAAAAAAAACTAACTGCCAACAACACGCAGTATGCTCTTGCTGCCTAATAAGTAGCATTAAGCAAAAGCTTCGTCTTAACGAGGCCGTCTTAGCTTAGTTCCGGGTCGGTAGGGATTAACAAGGCGTAACATAAATCCGGCTACACCAAGGCCTGTAGTCCTGCAGTTCCTTGGGTGATACTTGAACCAGGGCTGGCGCGTGTGAGTCTGCCGTTGGACAGCACACCGCAAGATTAACCATCGGCTGCGCTCGGAGATACTGACGTGGCACATTGTTCGGACGGGGGTTCAACTCCCCCCGCCTCCACCATTGTTGTCACCATCTATAATATTCAGAACGAATTTTACTTCTGAATTAAAGACGGTGATAGATTTTATAAATATATCAATAACATTTTTACGGTTTTCATCTGTACCAGTCTCAAGTCTTTCTTTTTGAGATAATAAGAACTTAAGTATCATCTGTTCAGTAAGTCTGCCTTTTTGAGATATATTCCACAATCGAAGTTCATTTTCTAACATCTTCTTTTCACTTTCATCAGCCTGTAATACAGCAAGCAATGCTTCAGATTGAGATACTGGGCATTTCATCAACAAACTAACTGTATGATCAATGCGTTTTTTTATATTTGCAATTGCTTTATTAATTTTGTTTCCTTCACCTTTTGATTCTTCATTATCATTAATCATTTTACCATATAATAGTTTTGCCATGTCAATGCATTTATCCATATCAGATAACATAAAATTCAACTCTTTTAATATAAACTCTTCTAACTCATCTCTACTAATACGCTTCAAAACACAACCATTTCTTTTTTTACTAGAACAAAAATAAGTTGGACGTTCACGTAATTCTTTCGAAATTTTTGTAGTGTAGTCATATGAACCTGCATACACCTTTTCACCACATTCACCACATATAATCTTACCAGACAGCAAATATACATATTTAGAATAACTTTGACCAGCAATAGATTTATTAACACGAGATTTTAAAATCATTTGACATCGATTAAATAATTCCATTGAAACTAGCGCAGGGAAAGCATTTAATATCTCAACTATTTCTTCAGGATCTTTACTTTTATGATGATTTCTTTTACCATTTACATCAACTTTAGCCGACCGGTTAAACACAAAAGTCCCAGTATATTTTTTATTATTTAAGATTTCATATAATGCTGTTTTCTTTATTTCACCGCCACAATATGCTGTATAACCTTTATTCGTTAATTCAGTAATAATCTTATTATAATTTGAACCAGAAGCAAACATCTCAAATATTATTTTGATTGCACCAGCTGTTTTAGGATTCGGTTGATATTTCTGGTCTGGCCCAACAATATAACCATATGGTGCTCTTCCACCAGTATGTTTACCGTCTAACGCTGTCTCTATCATACCTTTATTAACCTCTCTTGCAAGATTCAGGCTATAATACTCTGCCATTCCTTCAAGCAACGACTCTAAAATTACTGACTCAGGAGAATCATCAATGCGCTCCAATACAGAAATTAAAGATACCCCTGCTTTTTTTAATTCATGACGATTAATGGCACTCTCATACCTATTTCGTGCTAAACGATCTAATTTATGTATAATTAAAGCGTCAGGTAAAAACTTACGACTTTTTAAATCTTTAAACATTTTATCAAGTGCCGGTCGATCATTACTTCTTGCTGATTTTGCTTCGTCAATATACTGATTTATTATTGAATATCCTTCTTTTTGAGCATACGCAGTGCATGCACGTACCTGTGCAGTAATCGACTCATGACGTTGATTATCAGAAGAATACCGAGCATAAATTATCGCAGTTTTCATAATTGTTCTCCAAGTGCACTAAGAATATATTTAAAATACCTGCATATGATTGTTAATTTTATATATTTCCGGCTATCTTAAAGGTCTGCTGTAATAT
>JBIJDE010000251.1:0-6967 GCA_044344305.1 Armatimonadota bacterium | reverse complement strand
TTCATTCCTGAAAGCGCACAGGAAGACCCATACACATGGTGTCCAGATGTATTAGGATTCATGCAGAAAAACAAGTTGCATTGGACAGCCTGGTGTTTCCACCCATCATCATCACCACGTATGATTTTGGACTGGTCATATACACCCACCCCATTCTGGGGCGCATTCGTAAAGCGTGCGTTAGCCGGAGAACAGTTCGAAATGAAGAAAATGCGATAGATGAATGAAGAGTGATGAGTGAAGAGAGAAGAGTGACTTTCGTGAAAAAAGGGGACGCGTTTCGCGTCCCTTTTTAAATTTTAGTAATCGTAGAGACGCAATATTTTGCGTCTGTACAATGCTGTACAATTTTTGTGATATGGGGGATTGGTGGTAATCGTAGACGCACGGCCGTGCGTCTGTACAATCGGTACATACTTTTTAAACTCAATTTAATCCCCCATTAAATATTGATTTTCTGTTATAATGACACCGGAAAATAGTGTTGAGGAGATTTTTATGCCAGCACAACAATTACGCGGGGCGGCTATCGCCAAAGAAATTAATGAATCGTTAACAGCAGAGATTAATCTGCTGATTGAGCGTGGAATAACACCAAGTCTGGTGAGTATACAGGCTGGGGTAGACGAGTCTTCACGCATATATCGCGAACAACAGGCGAAGAAAGCGGCGGCTATCGGAATAACTTATCAAATGGTGGATTTTGATGATAGTTGTACCGAGAATGATGTGGCGGATGCTATCGTGAAATTGAATATGGATCCGAATATCCACGGAATAATATTGCAAACCCCACTGCCAAAAGGTATGAACCTGGACGCGATGCAGAACTTGATAGACCCGTTGAAGGATGTAGACGGGGTGACGGCGGTTAACCTGGGTGCAGTGATGACTGGTAGGCCGGGTTTATACCCGTCAACGGCACTTAGCGCATTTGAGTTGGTGAAGGCTTCTGGAGTGCCATTAAAAGGCAAGGAAGCGGTTATTATTGGTCGCAGTGCAATTGTCAGCAAACCTGTTGCAATGATGCTCGTTAACGAACGTGCCACCATTACCATGTGTCACACCGGAACCCAGGCCGCAGGATTATTGGAATATCATGTGAACCGTGCAGATATCTTAGTAGTCGCCACCGGACAACCGGCATTAATCCCCGGCGAATGGGTGCGTGAAGGATCTGTAGTGATAGATGTCGGCATTAATTATGTTAATGACAAAATTGTTGGTGATGTAGTGTATGAACCTGCGGCGGAACGCGCGGCTTTCATAACTCCTGTTCCTGGTGGTGTAGGACCGCTAACGGTGACCATGCTGATGTCAAACACTGTAAAAGCTGCAAAGATGCAGGCTGGAATTGCATAAATGATACCTGTGGTGGTAATTGTCGGACCTACTGGTTCAGGCAAGACCGATACTTCAGTTGAATTAGCTTTGCGGGTCGGCGGTGAAATAGTCAGTGCCGACTCGATGCAGATATATCGTGGTATGGATATAGCCACTGCAAAACCAACAATGGCAGAACGTCGGGGAGTGCCGCATTATTTGTTTGATGTGGCGGAACCCGATGATGATTTTACAGTTACTGATTATGTCGAACTGGCGGACGCGGCAATCGCTGATATCCATCGGCGCGGTAAAGTACCGATCATCGTCGGCGGGACCGGCTTTTATATACATTCTCTCATTGACCGTTATACTTTTCCACCCCGGTCGGATAATTATGATTTTCGCGACGAGATGAAAATTGTTGCTGATACCGAGGGAAATGTTGCCTTGCATGAAAGATTGCGTGCGATAGACCCGGAATCTGCAGCAAGGCTGCACTCAAACGATACTTTTCGAGTAATTCGCGCTTTAGAGGTTTATCATTTAACCGGTAAGCCACTTTCGTCCTTTAATCAAAAAGAAAATGCCAATCAAATTTACAAACCACAATTTTTTGGTTTAAAGATGGAAAAAGAAATATTATATACCCGGTTGGAAAAAAGAGTATACTCTATGCTGAGAGCGGGTATATACATGGAAGCACGCAGAATGCATGTTGCCGGTTATTCCCATGATTTAACATCAATGAAAGGCATTGCGTATCGGCAGTTTTGTGGTTATTTTCGCGGTGAATATTCATTTCAAAAAGCGGTGGAATTAATAATTCGCGATACCAGGCATTACGCAAAAAGACAATTTACCTGGTTTAATCCTGACGAAAGAATAGACTGGGTAGATATCATTAAGTGTGGCGGTGCAGAAAATGCTGCAACAGAAATTTATGATAAAATGTTGAATTTAGCTTAATTTACAGAAAAAATCATTATATATCATATTATTTTGGTATTTATGGCAAAATATTTCGGTTTGTTTATTGACGAATCACTATATCTCATGATTTAATTGTAAAGTATTATTTATTCACCAGTTGGAAATTTTCTGTAATACGGTAGAATAGGTATTTTTTATGGTGAGTTCTCAGGGGTCGGAAACTCCGAGTTACCGACGTTTTTTACCAATTTTAATATTGATGGTTACTGATGCTATTGCTATATGCGCAGCGTTATTAATTTCTTTCATTCTAAGATTTGAAGGCAATCAATTAAACAGTCAACTACAAACATATTTCATACCCAAAAATTACACTTCATTTGTAATCACTTTAATAGCAATAATTGCCACTTTTAATTTATTCCGCTTATACCGTTATGCCTGGCGTTTCGCCAGTTTAGATATGCTGGGCAGTATCGTACTCGCAAATGTCATGGGTACCGCCGAGATATTATTAATTCAAACAATTTTCGATAATGATCCTTTTCCGAGAAGTATTTATTTTATATTCGCTGTTATCAGTATAGTATTCATCGGCGCAGAACGCATTTTTCTTCGTTTGATGAATGTATGGCAAGCGAAAAACTTTAGTTTAATTACACAACTCATGTCATCATCTGGTCAGAAAAGGGTCGTTATTCTGGGCGGTGGTTCTGAAGGTGCCAGGTTGCTTAATGCACTTCGCGAAGATATTCATATTCCATACCGCATTATCGGCTTTCTTGATGACTTACCACACCGTAAAGGTTTATATATAAGAGGTGTACGCGTATTAGGTCCGTTGAATAATCTGTATAATTTATTGGAAGAAGAACTTATTGACGAAGTATTCATTGTTTTATCAAATACTAACTCGCCGCAGATACGTGAACTGGTAATGGCGTGCCGGCGCAGAAAAGTGTCGGTAATGATAATCCCTGCTATTACTGATGTATTAAATCGTAAAGTAAAGGCACGATTAGAAGAAATAAGTGTTGAAGACCTGTTGAGACGTCCCCCCGTACAGACTAACATGAAATCAATCGGCAACTTTCTTAATAATAAACGAGTGCTGATTACCGGTGCAGGTGGTTCTATCGGATCAGAAATTTGTCGTCAAATCATATCAAATAACCCATCGCAAATTATTTTGCTGGGACATGGTGAAAACTCTATTCACCTTATCTATCATGAATTAATACATAATTATCCAGATATGGGCAATCGAATCAGCCAGGTTATTTGCAGCGTTACCGACTCTGTACGCGTTAACCAGGTTTTTCGTCAGTTTAAACCGCAAATTGTTTATCATGCCGCCGCCCATAAACATGTGCCTATTATGGAAGCTAATGTTATTGAGGCGGTACATAACAATGTCTTTGGAACTGATAATATTGCTACCGCCTGTGGAAGATATGAAGTCGAAGCGATGTTGCTGATCAGTACTGATAAAGCGGTGAACCCGACCAGTATTATGGGCGCAACAAAATGGTTATGTGAAGAAGTTTTACGTTCGCTGTCAGTCGTTTATCCGAACACCCAATATATCACAGTAAGATTTGGCAATGTATTAGGTAGCCGAGGCAGCGTTATTCCATTATTCCGTGATCAAATTCGCCGGGGTGGACCGGTAACAGTGACTCATCCCGAAATGACCAGATATTTCATGACTATTCCCGAAGCTGTGCAATTAGTATTACAGGCAAGTGCCATCGGCAATTCTGGTGAATTATTCCTGTTGGATATGGGACAGCCGGTGAAAATAGTAGATCTTGCCCGCGACATGATAAAACTTTCCGGTTTCGAACCAGATGTAGATATCCCGATAGTATTTACCGGATTGCGTCCTGGTGAAAAGATATTCGAAGAATTAACATATTCAGATGCTGTCGTAGAAACCGCTGCTTGTGATAGATTATTCATCGTCAGAAGAAAACAATTCTTCTCGCCATTGGAATTGCGCTCAATAATAAACGACTTCGCTGACCTGGTTGAAAGTGGTGATAACCGCAGTGTAATATCAACATTGGAACGCGTTGTGCCAGCATTTGTTAATCGCTATGAAATGCAAAAGACTTACAAACTAAAACCGCATGAAATAGATAACGTAGAATCTCCACTTAATTAGAACCACTGATTAAACCGCAGATTAGCATGATTTGGTATGATTTAAATGATTATCGAATGTGTTGATTTTAAAATTCATCAGTCGGATTGGTCTGATCGGACGAATCAGTCATATTCTAAACGATTCGTGTTTTACATTTTTATTATTATCCTTCCTATCCATGTTAATTACTCCCTCGGTGTATCTCTGTGTAATTCTATATTGTTTTTTAACAGGAAATCTTTCATATTTACAGAAATATAGAATTGCTATGATTAAAACTAAAATTGTTTGTACCCTTGGCCCGGCTTGCGCCACTGCTGATATATTGACCCAGATGATAAATGCCGGGATGCGGGTGGCGCGGGTGAATTGTTCTCATGGTTCGATGGAAGAACACGCTGCCAGTCTGCAGTTAGTTCGTGAAGTATCCAAAGAAACCGGGATTCCGATTGCCGTGCTGTTTGATTTGTGCGGGCCAAAAGTGCGTACCGGCGCGATGGAAAAACCGCTTGTACTCGTCACTGGTCAGGAATTCACCCTCACCACACGCACTGATTTGGGAGAAAATGAGGCACCGCTGGGAATGGCGGAGATTGCCAAGCACGTATATCCCGGTGCGAGGATAGTATTTGACGATGGTGCTTTGGAAGCGGAAGTGCTGGATAATACCGATACCGACATTCGTTGCAAGGCGCTGAACGCCGCCCCGCTGGGTAGCAAAAAAGGGATTAACCTGCCGGGTATATCCCTGCCGATACCGGCACTGACCGAGAAAGATATCGAGGATGCCCGCCAGGCATTAACGTTGGGTGCGGATTGGATAGCCATGTCGTTCGTCCGCGATGCCAAAGATATTGACCCGTTACATGCGTTGATGCAGGAAGTCGGTATCACCCGTCCCATAATCGCCAAGATAGAGAAACACGAGGCAATCACCAACCTTGACGCTATCGTTGCCGCCTATGACGGATTAATGGTGGCGCGCGGCGACCTGGGGGTAGAGGTATCGCTGGAAGGAATACCGGAACTGCAGAAAACTATCATCAACACCGCCAACGCCGCCGGCAAGCCGGTAATTACCGCCACCCAGATGTTGGACAGCATGATTCGCAACCCGCGACCTACCCGCGCCGAGGTGACCGACGTCGCTAACGCAATTTTTGACGGCACCGACGCAGTAATGCTTTCCGGTGAGACATCCATTGGCCTATACCCGGCGGAGACAGTGCAAACCATGGCACGCATCGCCCAAAGCGCGGAAGATGGCATGGATGATTTCTGTAACTGCAACTTTGTAGCACCGCGATATGACGAACCCATCGGCGCACTTGCCGTCGCAGCCGTACAAATGGCAGAGCATCTAAATGCCCCGGCAATCATCACCGCCACCAGCGGCGGCGGTACTGCCCTGCTGATATCCAAATCACGTCCTGAGCAGATGATAGTAGCCGTCACCGATGTGCCGGAAACCCTCACCCGCATGCCCCTGTACCGCGGCGTAATCCCCCTATTGGTATCCGACGAACTAACCCGCGAGGAAATGCTCGAACGCGCCGTGCGCCACGCCCTTAAATTAAAGCTGCTGAAAGACGGCGACGTGGTAGTAGCAGTATCAGTAAACGCCCAACCCCTCGGCGTAATAACCCGCGCCAGCAACATCCTGCGCATAGCCCACGTAGTACAAAAAATGTAAAGCCGTAAAACAGGCGGCCCGCCTGTTTAAAAAAAATAACCATACCGGCAGTTGCAGAACCAAATGTATTGCGAGCATCTTGCTCTGAATACTCTTGGTTAAATATGGATATTAATAAAAAATCAATAGCTATCAGCGATGCTCTCACCCTTATACACATTTATTTAAGCCTGATAATATTTCTTTCAATGATCTTTAATCCAGTCCCTTTATGGGCGATATGTTAATAGAATCGTTAATAATTTAATGATTTTAAACCCCTTTCAGGGGTGACATGTTAAAGTTATCATTTTTTTGAAATTGCATCGTTATTAACATGCTACCCCGATAGGGGTTCAACGTCTATAGCTTTGTTTCTTGATAGATACCGACCCCGTCAGGGTGTCGAACAATAACAGCAGGTGATATATCGCATGTTCGACCCCCAACGGGGTCGGTCATCTTTATACCTGAAATCTACAATATATTAACCATATTCTATTGTGGTAATTTCAAGTTTAAAGCCTGTAGTATTTGACGCTGTTTTTTTGTTATTTCACGCATTAACCTTGCGCCTGAACTAAGATTAACCGCCTGAATATTGTGTAATTGTGCAAATGCTTCTGCTACTGAGTATGTTTTCAAAAGTTTTGCGTCTCTTAATCTACTCTCTACCTCTGAGTGTAAAATCAAAGCTATGAATGTGATTAATAGCCTGCCTTTAATAATTTCTGCATTACCCGACTTTAAACGTAGTTGCTCTAGTTCGTTTTTACCAACACAAATAAGTTTCTCTACTTTGTCACGTTGCCGGTAATCTGTTATCGCTTTTAACCCATCGAGATTTTTTTCGGAACTTAATATGAGGGTGAATCCTTTTTCATTAATTT
>JBIJDE010000249.1:0-6983 GCA_044344305.1 Armatimonadota bacterium | reverse complement strand
CATAATTTACCATAAAATCATTGTAAATCTTTTTTCGTGCCTTTCGTGTATTTCGTGGTTAAAAAATTTATTGTTGTTTATTCTTCATTATATTGTAAACACACCTGAAACCATTTACGGTATAACCATTATCGGGGTAAAACCAGCATCTATTGGCGACGCGGAACTGTGCCATTTCTGCATTATTCCAACTGCCGCCGCGAATCACACCCTTGCCACTTGGTACCGGTGAATTAAATGGATTTGTTTTTACACCTCTGGTATAAAATTTTTCGTCATACCCATCCGCCACCCATTCCCAGGCATTGCCAGCCATATCCATTACGCCGTAAGGACTGCTACTTTCGGGGTATGACCCTACCGGACTGGTTTTGCCATTACTGGTGCTTTTATTCACCATCTTTGCCTCATCCCATTTTTGTCCCCATGGGAATGCCCGCCCTTCGGTACCACGTGCCGCTTTTTCCCATTGTGCCTCGGTCGGCAAAGAAACCCGCGCCCATTTGCAATAGGCTTCCGCGTCATACCTGCTAATATTAACTATCGGGTGACTGTCTATCAATCCCCATGATGGTTCCAGCGGCATTTTATAACCAGTATCTTTGCAAAAGCTTTTATATTGCTTCACGGTAACTTCATATTTATATATATAAAATTTATCCAGATATATTTTACGCTGCGGTTGCTCATCTGCATCGCCACGATTATATGGACTACCCATAAAAAAATCGCCTTCAGGGATAGGGACCATCTTTGCGTAATCTTTTGGACTAATCAATAAATCTTTACTGGCATATGATATGCCCGGTACAAAATATACTGATATTACCAGCATAATTGCTAAAAAATATATAAGAATTTTCATTGTTTTCATTTTTATCACTGTTACCTACTTCCGAAACTTCCGTGAATATGGTATAACTATTTTACACGATTAGGAGGTAAAATTCTATAATGTTTCAAACAAAACTTTTATTGTCAGCTTTAGTGGTCGTATTCATGCTCACTATGTCCGGTTGCAAGTTGTTCGAAAACGAATCAACATTGCCGCCACCCAGCACGCCTGTGATGCCAGCGGGGCAAAAACCAGCGGGTGAAATAGACAAATCAGCACAAGCTACAACTCCCCCTGCTACTCCAGAAGAGCCTGCAAAGCCTGCGACAGATGATGGTAAACCACCAGTAGTTACTAACCATGCCCGTATCATCACTGACAAGGGAACTATGACTGTTGAGTTATACGGCAAAGACGCACCAAAGACAGTAGCGAACTTTATTAAATTAGCAAGAAAAAATTTCTACAAAGGCCTGAACTTTCACCGTGTTGAAACCGGCAAAGAATTTAGATTGATTCAAGGTGGCGACCCGAAAGGTGATGGTACCGGTGGATCAGACGAAATGATACCTTTAGAAATTTCACCTAAACTGCGCCATTGGAAAGGTGCATTGGCAATGGCAAGGTCTCAAGATCGCGATAGTGCCAGTTGTCAGTTTTATGTATGTATCAACCCAATAGACCAGTTAAATGACAACTACGCAGTATTCGGCAAAGTAATCAAAAATCTTAACGCCGCTGATAAAATTAAGGTCGGCGACAAGATTAAGAATATTGAAATTTATTAAAAATCAACCATACTCTGGTTATGAATAAAAACCGTCCCATGTCTCCTCCTTGACTTAAGGAGGAGATTTTTTATTGCTATTCAGGAAATAAATTTAGTAGTAATGTAAAAAATTCAGTCACCGTTTGGAAAGGGGTGAAGCCCGTCCCGATTGGTAGTTTGGCTTGCCGGGGACAGACACGAATCCCGGATATCAGTAATTGTTAGTTTTTAATAAAATTGCGGGATTCGACTCAGTCCCCTACCACTGCAAATCTTTTATAAACCAGATATTAAAATAAATAACGTCAAAATTTATTAAAAGTGACAATGAAAAAGGACGGCCGAACAAGGGGACTGGCTTGAATACTGCGATTTCCAGCATACTTTCAATCACCTGCAATCACAGTATTCGTGCCTGTACCCGTAAGGTGGCCGAAGAACGAGGTGTTTCTACCGCTTATCGCAAACCACTTCCTCAGTCTCTAATATTCGACTGATTGTTTGTCTTTCTACCAGCCTGATGTGAACCTCGATGCCGGCGTTTTCGCGAATTTGTTCGGCCATTTTGCTTTCCGCTGCGATAATTTTTCCGGGACTGTCTGCGGATAGTGATGATGCTAATTCTGCGATAATTTCTACTTTTTCAACACCATTTATTCTTTCTATCACTATCTGAAATAACGGTTTAACACCTTGCACATTAGTTAGAATCGCAGAAATCTGCTGCGGATAAAATCGTTTCCCTTGCGCTATTACCAGACCGTCATTACGTCCTTTCACCCTACTCATACGTGCAAAGGTGCGTCCACAACTGCATTTCTCACGTGTCAGGGTGGTTATATCGCGGGTTCGATAACGGATTAATGGCAACGCTTCACGGGTCAGAGTCGTTAATACCAACTCTCCTTCAGAACCATCTGGCAGAACCTTACCTGTTTCCGGGTTTATCACTTCTGCAATAAAATGATCTTCTGCTATATGCAAACCGCATTTACAATCGCACTCGCCGGCGATGCCGGGACCACCGAATTCACTTACTGAGTAATGGTCCAACGCAACGATACCCAAGGATTCTTCTATGAATTTTCGTTGTTCTTCGCTCCACGGTTCGCGGCCAAATATACCAACCCTTAATGATAATCGTCTGCGATCCATACCGCGTTTACTGACTACCTCGGCAAGTTGCAAAGCATCGCCCGCAGTACCACAGACAACAGTCGTTTTAAAATCCTGCATTACTGCCAACTGGTCATTGGCACCTTCAACAGATATTGGTATTACCGCTGCGCCAATTTTCTCGGCACCACTGTGAAATCCCAGACTGCTGTGCAAGCCGCCACCGCTGAAGAATATCTGAACCACGTCATCACGATGCACGCCGGCGCCTGTCAGGTAACGTGCTACTAACTCCACCCAATGACGCATATCATTCTGAGTATACGCGCACACCGCCGGGCTACCCGCCGTCCAGGTGCTATTCTGTAGCCGTACAACCTCGCGTAGAGGCACCGCCAGCATATCATAGGGATAGCCAGCGCAGATATCCGTTCGACTGGTGAAAGAGAGCTTCACCAGTTCATCCAGCGTCTGCATATCTTCCGGTATAAATCCGGTAGCATCGAATTGCTTACGATAAAATGATACATTGCGATAGGAGCGAAAAAGTGCTGACTGCAATCTTTCTAATTGCAATTGCGCCAGTTCATCTCGACTTATCATCTCTATATTCATAATTACTCCCACACCTCACGATAACCCTTGCCCAAATAGGCGCGTTGTACTTCATTATTTTCCATCAATTCTTCCGCAGTACCATCCATAATAATACTGCCAGTCTCCAATACATACCCGCGATCCGCAATACGCAGTGCCATGCGGGCATTCTGCTCCACCAGCAATACTGTCAACCCGGTATCGCGAAAAGAACGAATACACGAGAAAATCTCCGACATCACACGAGGAGCCAACCCCATTGATGGTTCATCCAGCAAGAGCAATCTTGGTCTACCCATTAATGCTCTGCCAATTGCCAGCATTTGTTGTTCACCACCGGATAGCGTGCCGGCACGCTGACTGCCGCGTTCATGCAAAATTGGAAACATCCCGTATATTTTATCCAGATCATCTTTTTGATATCTTCGACGTTTCATTCCCAATGATAACGCGCCTAATAACAGATTATCTTTCACCGACATTCCAGAAAATAACTGACGTCCTTCCGGAACCTGGCATAGCCCTAAACGAACAATGCGGTCGGCACCCCAGCGGCGAATTTCACGATTTTCAAAAGTGACAGTACCTTTGCTGGCGGGTGTGATACCGGATATGGTATTTAATATAGTAGTTTTTCCCGCTCCATTTGCCCCGACTAACGCAACAATCTCACCCGGGTTAACGTGCAGAGACACCCCGCGAAGAGCAACTGTTCTGCCATAACTGGTGGTTACACTGGATAATTTAAGCATCTGCAACCTCCTCACCCAGATATGCGGCGATAACTTTTTCATTTTTCTGCACTTGCTGCGGTGTACCTTCGGCTATCTTTTCGCCATGGTCCAGCACAATAACATGTTCGCTGATATCCATCACCAAATCCATATCATGGTCTACCATGAATATAGTAATGCCATCACTACGCAACGAATATATAAGTTTAACAAGTTCTTTTTTCTCACGAGTGGATAATCCTGACGCCGCTTCGTCCAGCAGCAGCAACTTGGGTTCAACAGCAATTGCCCGGGCAATCTCCAGCAATCTTTGCTTGCCAAACGGCAAATCACCTGCCGGTTCATCCGCTTCATCACCCAGACCTACCCGGTTTAAAAAAACGCGCGCATCGGCTTCTATCTTCAATTCTTCCCGACGCAAATGCCACAATCGCGTTGACGCTGCCAACATTCCGCACCTGCCGCGCAAATGTCTGCCTATCATGACGTTTTCCAACGCGCTCATATTACTGAATAGTTCAACATTCTGGAATGTTCGCGCCACCCCGTAACCGGCAATTTTATGTGGAGGTTTATTAGTTATCTTTCTATTATCAAATGTAATTTTACCCATTGATACCGGCAATGCGCCAGATACCATATTCAGCATTGTTGATTTGCCAGCCCCATTCGGACCAATTAACGCGGTAATCGCGCCTTCACGTACATCAAAAGTTGCATTACTAACCGCCACCAACCCATCAAAAATCTTTGATACACCTTCTACCTGCAACAATGCACTCATACCGCACCTCCTGATTTTTTACGTCGGAAAACGCGGACAATATTATCAAATATCGTACAATAAACTCCAGAAGGCATAAATATCATCGCCAATACTAAAATTAAACCATGCACAATAACATCAGAATCTTTCAAATATTTCACCTTGTCGCCGAACTTATCGCCGACCTCGCGCAATACCTCTACCAATATGGTAATTACCCCGGCACCCACCGGCGCACCCCATACTGATGCCATGCCGCCGATAACCGTCATTACGACAATTTGCACAGATGTAACAAAGTTGAAAGTGTTCGGACTGACAAAGTTTATACAATGTGCGTAAAGAGAGCCGGCAATGGAGGCAAATACAGCGGAAAGGAGAAAAACCTGCAATTTATAACCAGTAATATAAACTCCTAATGATGCCGAAGCAATTTCACTGGTATGCAACGCACGTAAAGCGCGCCCTACCCGACTGTGAACAATATTCCAGGTAATCCACAGAATTATCAGCGCAACTGTCCAGGTGAAGTAAAAACGTGTAGGGTCATCATTAATAATTATATTGCCAACGACTAAAAATGGAACTTTTTCAATCCCGGATGTTCCACCCAGTGGCTCCCAATTTTTCATAACTATAAACATGATCCAACCAAAACCCAGGGTAGCGAGAGCAAGGTAATGACCGCGCAAACGTAAACAAGGAATGCCGATGACCGCCGCGATAATGATAGATATTATAATACCGGCAAGGGCAGCAATAAAGGGATGCCAACCGAATTGCGACGAAGTGAACACGGCGGTTGAATAAGCGCCGATGCCATAAAACGCCGCATGACCCAATGAAACCTGACCGGCGTAACCCATTAGCAGGTTTAATCCTATCACCAGAATAGTATTGATGGCAACCATCGTTAAAATTCCCAGATGATAGCCATTTTTTACAAATAATGGAACACACCCGATAAGTGTTATAAATAAAAATGCACCAATAAATCTTTTCGTTCTAATATCCATATCTATTTTCTCCTCTTTTTCAATAATGCCGGCAATCCATTAGGACTGATAATTAATACTATTAACAAAATAACAAATGATATTGCATCTTTATAATTTGACGCGTAATTTGCGCCCACTGCTTCTGCCATACCGAGAATTAATCCGGCGATAACAGAACCGGGGAAATTGCCCAAACCGCCGACGATGGCAGCGGCAAAACCTTTCAAACCCAACAAACCACCCTTATCATATTGCGCAGAGATTGGCGCTATAGCTGCACCGCCCAACGCACCTATAGCAGCGGATAGCCCAAAAGCCAGCATAACCGTACGGGACACATTTACACCTATTAGCTTCGCGCCCACTTTATTCATGGCGGTGGCGCGCATCGCTTTGCCTGCCATAGTAAGATTAAAAAATAGCGTTAACAGGATCACCAGAATCATCATAATTCCAATAATCCATATCTGTTGCTGTTGCAGAAATAATTGTGGTGGTACTCCATCAATTGGCTTTAAAAACGGTACATTCATTATCACCATTGCGCCATCGTTAAACTTCGTAAACTCCTGTACCTTTACCGCGTCTTTTCCCCATACATGGCTGGCTATACCCTGAATTATCATCGAGGCACCGATGGTAATAATAATCATGGTGGTTGAATTAGCTTTCTTTAATGGCCGCATCATAACCCAACCCATAATCACACCTATTATCAAAGTAGCCACCACCGCCAGGATAACCGCCAAATAAATTGGCAATCCCATACCGCCGATACTACCGTCTATTGAAGGCGGGGCACTGAACCAAAACGTGAACATGGCACCAAGCATTATAAACTCACCCTGCGCCAGGTTAACGATTTCAGTAGCACTGAAAATAATCGTAAAACCCACTGCAATAAGTGCGTAAATAGAGCCTTGCGCTATTCCGAATAATAAATTTTGTAAAAGATCGATAGTTGACATTATATAAATTAATATCGCGGACCACTGGAATTATAGACCAGTGGTACCGCGAGTTTCCTTCAAACAAGAGTTGGTGGCAAATTGTAAATTGCAAATTATCTGACCGATCAGTCTGATCCGACGTATCTGTCAGATAATTCAAAATTCGTAATTAATAATTCGTAATTAAATAAACTATTTCGCCATTTTCCAATCGCCAT
>JBIJDE010000250.1:0-6983 GCA_044344305.1 Armatimonadota bacterium | reverse complement strand
TAGTTTTCGCTCTTTAGATACTTTATCCAAAAATATAGACGGATGGATTACAACACTTAAAGTATCAAGTGATAATGGTTCTAACTCAAGTGCCACTATCGGTGTTGCTTCAAATAGTGGTTTAATCAGAAATCTTATAGCACCTCCTGTAATTCCTGATTCAGCCGAGATAGTAATTAACTCTACAGGAGATAATTTATCAAGGCAAATTAATTATCCATCAGCAAAATCTGTTTGGCGATTTACAATTAATCCGGCACCAAAGAAAGGTGAATTATCTTTAACATGGGGGAGTCAATTAAATTTCCCCGGAAATTATTCATTGACTCTTATTGACAAGGACACCGGAAAAAGATTAAATATGCGAACAAACTCTCTTTATGGTTATAATTCAACTGACGCTCCACGTCAATTTGAAATAATTGCAGAAAAGAGAATCGCTAAACTGGCTTTTGTTAACTCTTCTGTTTCTTCAACGAACAGAAGAAATATAAAAAATATAACAATTCATTATCAACTTACCGCACCAGCAAATGTATCAATGAATATTCGTAGCATTACAGGTAAAAACATTGCTACAATTATTGGTACTGATGACGGTGTAAATGGTATAGTATCGTGGAACGGTAGCAATACCATTGGAAAATTAGTACAATCTGGTTTGTATTTAATAGAACTTACCGCTCAAGATGCGGAAGGGACAAAGGTTAAATCAAATATTCCTGTGAATATTAAATAATTTCATCATCAGGGTCTATCCCAAATCCCTGATAATGTATAAAATAACCTCACTGTGTTTTTGCCATAAAATTGGCTTCTTTTTGCTTGGTATCGAAGGAGAATCTATGTTTCGGAAAATTGTTCGGGGAAAGTTTGCTTGTGCCGTAAGTTATTTGCTAATGGCGTTTATGATGATCCCGAGTTTTCTTATGCCTGCAGTGTCAGCACATGCAGCGGATGCGCCTGTTACAATAGATGTTAAACAGGTCGCTTTTTTGCCTATGGATTCCAAGATGGAAAATACCCCAACAGGATTAGGACAAAAAATATTCCGAGAATTGCAGATAATGCTGGCAAAAAGCGATGTTAAGGTTGTTGAAGTAGACAGAAAATCACCGCTATTATCCAGGCTGAAAATGCAATTAGGAGAAAAAGAGGCTTCTGAAATACAGGCATTCTATGATAAGGCTGTAGATATTACCGCAAACTCTGAAGATAGGGTTAATGCGGCTGCTAATTTGGTTAAACCCTTAGGTTTTGATTCTATTGTTTTAGGTACAATTGATAGTTATAAATATGAAGTTATAAATATCGGTGCAAAAAAAGCAATGATACATATTGTTGCATTTCAGGTTGTTGTTGATGAAAATGGAAAAGCAAGATCAAGAAAATTAGAAATCAAAGGTAAAAGCAAATCATATCCTGGCGGTCAGGAAAGCGAATCAGTACATCAAGATATGGCAGTTAACTCCGCTGCTCAATATCTATATAAATATTTAACAGATGGCACATTATACGAAAAATCAAATTCTTCAAATACCAAAAATAATAATGATAACAATAAAGCTCCTGAAGTAAAAGGTGGAATGTCATTTTGGACAATTGCATTAATAGCTCTTGGTGTGGGTGTTGCTGCTGGAATGGGTGGTGGTGGAAGTAAGTCTCCTGCTGCGCCAGTTAACCCTAACATAACAAGCGATTATGGTTATGCAATCTCTTCAGGAAATTCAGCTATAAAATTATACTTTAAAGACCCCGGTTCTGGTGTCAAACAATACGATGTACTCAAGGCTCGTATTCCCCGTACGGCTATGACTCGTCAATTCCCTGTATTTTCATTTGATTATTCTATACCAGAAGGAAGTCCTTCTATATTACATACTTCAATTAATGGAACTTTAACAACTGTTATAACAGATACAAAAAGTCTTAATGCTACCGATTATTTTGCTTATAAAGTTGAGATTATATATATAAATGGTGATAAAAAGGTTATTACATTTTTCAACCCCGGTAATTCGGGGAGTTCTTATGTAGTCACTGACGTTCCATGGGTTGGAGTAGGTGTGCCACCTTTAGCTACCAATGTCACATATGATGCAGCAAAATTAGGGCAGGGGACTGTGCAAATTTCATGGATATATGACAATTCATCATTAGTTGACCATTTTGTACTTCAACGTAAAGTTTCTGGTACAATAGCTTGGATAGATGATGTTGTTAATATTCCTGCGTCTCAGCGTTCGGTTATATCAAATGTTACAAATGAAGGAACTTACGTTTATAGAGTCTTAGCTGTTGGTTCAACAGGTGGATATAATAGTAATGCTGTTATATCTAATACTGTTACTGTTGCTATAAGCACTGTTCTTCCTCCGACAAATTTAAGATTTGAGTTGGTTCCAAGAGCTCATCCAACTAATCCTTTTGCAAAATCAATTCATTTAACGTGGAGTCCTTCGTCATCAGCGTTTGTGAATTCATATTCAATATATCGCACTGAGACAGCAAGAAGCGCTGGGCGTTTCTCACCTGTAAATGGTCTAACAGGTACGAATAGCAAAAACCCAACCAGAAGAGGGGACACTCGTAGTAATTCTCGCGTACGTGCAAATAATCAACGTGTAGATTCTACATCGGTTGACCAGCGCGGGAATGATATCTATTGTGGTAACGTTCTGGTAGGAAATGTTTTACAATTTGATTATCCTGTTATACCTGCGACTCAATATACTTTTTATGTTGTAGCTAAATATGGTACAAAACAGTCCACACCATCAAACGTAATTACTTATACTGTTCCAACAGAAAATGCTAATACAGTTGTTGCTACTACAAATCGTGGTAAAGTAGTATTGAATTGGACTTTGCCAGTACAGGCTACTGTAACACCACAAGTCGAAATATGGCGTTCAACATCATTATTAGCTGGTGTTAAGACCGTTACTTTGGCTGAATTAACTACTAAGTTTACAAAGTTAACGACCATACCTTGGGCGACAACATATACTGATAGTGCTGCTCCCACCAGAGCTACATTAAGCTATGCTATTGTTATGCTTGATGTAACCGGACAACGTCCATATGGGAATTTCCCAGTAGCACAGGCAAATGTTGACCCTATTCCTTCAGGAATTATTATTACACCAAACTTTAATAGTAATAATTTAACTGCTGGCAGTAGCAATAAAACGTTCTCTATAAAGGTAATTGATTCACAGAATTTAGGTGTTCCAAATGTGGACTTAAATCTAAAAATTGCTGAATACACTACAATTGTGCCTGCTCCACCGACTAAGTTTACATCTGGAATTGGTTCATTATCTTTATCAACGGTAAAAACAGATTCTTCTGGTAATGCTGTAGTTGAGTATACAGTTCCTTCTACTGTTAATCTTTCAGGTAGTATTAAGTTAACTGCTACTGAAAAATTGCCAGCAGGTGTCGTTGATGTCCCTAAAGAATCATCAGCTATTTTCATTGTTAAAGCTGCAACAGCAGCATTAGTTTCTGTTACTGCAGATAAGACAAACCTGGTAATGGTTACAAATGCTAATCAACAAGCACCGGGGGCCGAAAACGTTGCTAATATCACCATTCGTGTTTTAGATTCAAGTGGTACTATGGGTATTGCTGGCCAATCAGTTAAAATTACTTGTTCTGATAACACAGCTGCCTTTAAAATCGGGAATATAGCCTCATACACTAACTTCACCGTTGATGGAATACTCGACCCAATAACAAATGCATTGCCGACTACAAATAGTGATGGTATTGTTGTAATTGGTGGAAAGAATAATTTTGATATTCGTTCTGGTGTGAATGCTGGTAAAATTAGTCTTAATGCTCAAATATCAAGTGTTGCCGGTTTGCATGGTTCAGTAGTGTTCACTTTAGGACCTGGTAAGCCAGGGAGTATAGTAGTTACTTCAGATAAGGATGAAATTACAACTCAACAATCAGTAGATGGAGAAATAACAGCTTATGATACTTTAGGTGCTCCGATGAAGGATGTTGCAGTTGTTATATCTACTACATCAGGAAAAGTCACTCCTACATATGCTTTAACAGATGCCAATGGTAAGATTGCATATACATATACTGCTGGCACTGTAATCGGTACTGCAACTATTAATGCGTCTGCTTCTGGTGTAGTTGCAAGCAAAACAATTAAAGTATCATCACCACCTAATCCTGAATTAATCAGCGGGTCGTTGTCAACACGTCCGGGTGCAACAATAACTCAAACATGGTTAGTAAAGAAAGATGGAAAGCCATTCCCCGGTGGTGTTAATATTCGTGTTGTAGTAACAGGTAATGCATTACTGCAAGATGCTGCATCAATTCTTCCTGCACGAGCAGAATTGATCAATACTACAGACGTTAATGGACAAATTACATTTAATTTCATTGCTCCTAATAGTATGGGCACCATTTCAATGTATTTCTATGAACAGTCTGGTAATGTACCTATTGGTAAACCAGTTACAATGAGAATTGTTCTTGAGGCTCCTACCAATTTACATCAGATATTTGACAATTCAGGTCCTAATTCCATTGGACTTGGATGGGATCAAGCGACTGGAGCAATAGGGTATGATATTCAGAGAAAACAGGATGGAACAAATATATGGTTGCCTATAATTCCGATTTCAGTTCCACAAGATGCTGTTTCTTATGCAGACGGTGGTTTAACTGAAGGTGCTGGTTATTTGTATCGGATCAAAGCAAGAGCTATAAATCCTGACTGGGATTCAGATTGGAGTTCGCCAGAAGTTCATGCATATACTGCACCAGTAACCCCGTTGAATATTATCGCAACATCAGATAGTGATTCGAAAATTAAAATAACATGGACATATCCTGTCGGTAAAATCGGCGTTACCGATTATGAATTACAACAAAGTCCAGACGGTCGAACTCAATGGGCTACAGTAGGTACACCTTTGGGTGGTTCTACTCAATATCTCATTACTTCTGGATTAACAGGAAACACTGTTTATTACTATCGATTACGATCTCATAACAGTGCAGGATATTCAGAGTGGTCAAATCCAGTTCAAGTTACTACTAACTTGTCGACTCCAACTAATATTATTGCATCTGCTGATGATATATTCTCAACTTGGATTCGTTTGCGATGGAATGATGTTAACGGTGAAATGGGTTATAGGGTACAAAGAAAGAAACTTGATGAAACAACATGGACTCCTATGAACTTTGTAGTAGGTGGGTCAGGTGTAACAACAAATACTGATGTGAATGTATTTATTGATACAAACTTAACACCTAATACAACATATTTATATGAAGTCATGGCTTATCGTTCAGATGGCACTGTTAATGGTAGTTCAAATTGGAGTGACCCACTCGCAATTACTACAAAACCTGAATCTGCTGTAAACGTAACTGCAGTTGATGTGTCATCTACTGCTATAGATGTTACATGGCGTGTAGAGGCTTTGAAAGCAATTAATAATCTGGTAGGATTCCGTGTGTATCGTACTACAGATGAAAAATTAGCAGAGAATAACTGGGAAAAAGTGTATGAAATAACAAAAGATAACACTCCAGTTGTTGCCGGTTTTATTAATAAAACATTCCATGATTTAACATGTATGCCAGGAACTCAATATTATTATAGAGTCGGATCATATAATGCTAATAGCGAAATATTTTCGGATCCTTCAAACCCTGTAACTACACCATTAAAGGGTATTGAACAGACATTAGTGGCTTCTGGGAAATCTGCTATTAGAATTGATTTATCATGGACACCAATTCAAGTCGGTAAATTTTACCAAATTGAAAGAAGTATAGATCAAATTAACTGGTCAGTATTAAACAATACATTACCAATTGATGCAGCGGAATATGCTGATGAGACAGTTACTGCAGGCACAATATATTACTATCGTGTATTAGTAATTGGTGAAGCTGCGGGTTCAAATTCAGCTTATTCTAATATTGCTTCTGCGATGACTGCACCTTCTGCGCCATTAATCACATCGGTTAATGTCACTTCAGATACTCAGTTGCAAATTAAATGGAATAAGGTGACTGGAGCTACTGCTTATCGCATTGAACGTTCATTAGATGGTAATTTATTTGATATTGTTGGAAATGATATTGCTGACGCTACAACATATAATGACTCCGGTTTAATAGCCGGAACTTTATATTATTATCGTGTCTCTTCAGTTAATGCAACCGGAAACTCTGATCCTTCACCAATAATGACTGGAATAACAGCACTATCTGTTCCATTGAATTTCAGAGTAACAGCTACTTATTCTAATTGGATTAAACTTGAATGGGATGATGTAGATAATGAAACTGGATATATAATTCAACGTAGTAAAGATCAGAGAGTTTGGAAACAATTAATTCCAATAGCATTATCTTATACTGTCGAACAAAATATTAGTTATTACAATGATAACGATGTTGCTGACCCATTAACTCCTAATACTGCATATTATTATCAAATCAAGGCTTACAGACCATTAGTAAGTGGTGGAAAATCGTCAAATTGGTCTCAAATTGTTACCGGAACAACCGGTCCGGTAAATCCTGTCAACCTTAAAGCAACAAAAATTACTGAAGATACCGTGACTCTTGTATGGGATGAAGTTAAACCAGTAAATGGATATAAATTATATCGAACTACAAATGTTAATATTCCACAATCACAATGGTTGCAGATTGCAGCTATAAATGCGGATACAGCTGTTTTAGGTAAAGTTACTTATATTGATGAAAATGTTGCACCAGCAACTCAATATTATTACAAAGTAGGTGCAATTACTGCTGTTGCTGAATCATTTTCTAATCCAGCACCAGTAATGACGTTACCATCAGCACCTTTAACTTTGAATGCATCAAATGTCACTTCAACTGCTGCTGATGTAACATGGTCACCTGTTGTAGGTGCTGCCGGTTATATATTACAGAGAACCACTGAGCAAACTTGGACTGATGTT
>JBIJDE010000248.1:0-7004 GCA_044344305.1 Armatimonadota bacterium | reverse complement strand
GTCCCCCATTCCCTGCCGAAAAAGGTTTATGGGATTGCCCAACCTGTATTAATAATGTAGAGACACTGGCATCAGTTGCACCTATTATATTAAATGGATCATCATGGTATTCATCTATCGGTACTGAAAAGAGCAAAGGCACTAAAGTGTTTGCATTAGCTGGTAAAATACGACGTACCGGATTAGTTGAAGTACCGATGGGTGTTACCTTGCGACAGGTAATATTTGATATCGGCGGCGGCATTCGCAATAAACGCGGATTTAAGGCGGTACAAATCGGCGGTCCGTCAGGCGGTTGTTTGCCGGAATCACTGTTGGATACCGAAGTAGATTATGATTCATTAAGTCGTGCAGGTGCAATTATGGGTTCAGGTGGTATGATTGTACTTGACGAAGACGACTGTATGGTTGATGTAGCCAGATATTTCGTACAATTCACCCAGGACGAGTCATGTGGTAAATGCACACCTTGCCGTGAAGGTACCAAGAGAATGCTGGAAATATTAGAACGTATCACCGAAGGAAAAGGCGTTCTAAATGATATTGAGTTATTAAAAAGATTGGGCCAGACCGTGCGCCGTGCCAGCCTTTGCGGTTTGGGACAAACAGCACCTAACCCTGTGTTATCTACAATGCGACATTTCAGCCAGGAATATACTGATCACGTTACCAGTGGCGTATGCAAAGCCGGCATGTGCAAATCGTTATTGATATTTAAGGTCATTGATGATAACTGCATTGGTTGCGGTGCCTGCCGTCGCGCTTGCCCGGTGGGATGTATCAACGGTGAGCCACGGGTTGTACATCATATTGACCAGAAGAAATGTATCAAATGCGGTTCATGTTACCGTGTATGTAAATTTAAAGCGATTAGCCGTGGAGGCAACGCATAATTATAAATGCCTTTAAAAGCATATTGGATTTAAATCGGGAGAAATAAGATTATGCCTAAAATGGTAAATCTCACAATAGATGGAAGAGCGGTACAAGTACCGGCTGGAACATCCATAATGAAAGCGGCTGAAAAAATCGGTATTCGAGTACCGAGGTTATGCTACCACCCATTGCTAAGCATTGATGGTGCTTGCCGTATTTGCGTGGTGGAAATAAAGGGTAGCCCCAAGTTAGTAACCAGTTGCTCGCACCCGGTAAGCGAAGGAATAGAAGTACGCACCACTACACCGGAAATTCGAGAAATTCGTCGCGACATTACCGAATTATTATTGGATAACCACCCTAAAGACTGTCAGATTTGCGATCGAGATGGGAATTGTGAATTGCAGCGTCTGGCATATAACCTCGGGGTACGCGAAAGATTGTTTGAGGGTGAACGCAAACATTTCGAAGATGACTACAGCAGTGCCGCCGTTGTCCGTAATCCTGACAAATGTATCCTTTGCCATCGTTGTGTTCGTGTCTGTGCCGAGGTTCAAGGTGTAACAGCACTTGGCGTAGCCCATCGCGGATTCCGCAGTAACGTAGTACCGGCATTTGAAAAACCGTTCAGCGAAAGCGTTTGCAGCGGTTGTGGTCAATGCATTAACGTATGTCCAACCGCGTCATTCCTGGAACATAACCGAACAGAAGAAGTTTGGAAAGCTTTGGCTGACCCGACAAAACATACTATTGTCCATTTTGCCCCATCTGTTCGTGCCGCAATTGGTGAAGGTTTCGGATTGCCAGTTGGTGGTAATTATGAAGGTCAGGTTGTATCTGCACTGCGTCTATTAGGATTTGAAAAAGTTTTCGACACCCAATTTGGAGCGGATGTTTGTACTTTAGAAGAAGCTTCTGAATTGCTGGAACGTCTGGAAGGTCATAGCGACCGTCCTATACCTATGCTCACGTCGTGTTCAGCAGCCTGGTTAAAATTCATTGAGCAGTTTTATCCAGATCAGATAAATAATTTAACCACTGTAAAATCACCGATGAGCATCGTTAGCAAATTAATCCGTACCTACTACGCTGAAAAAATGGGTTGGGACCAGGATTCTATTTACATTGTCACTGCCATGTGCTGCACCGCAAAGAAATGGGAAGCAGCACGACCACAATTATCGACAGATGGTCACCAGGATACCGATGTTGTGATTACCACCCGCGAATTAGTTTGGATGTGTAAAGCTGCCGGTATTTACCTACCAGGATTATCACCAGAAAAGCCCGATGATTTGTTAGGTGAATCTACCGGTGCCGGCGCAATATATGGCGCAACCGGCGGTGTTATGGAATCTGCACTGCGCACAGCATATAATCTTAAATTTAACGAAGCACCACCTATTTTCGAGTTTGAAGATGTTCGTGGCATGGAACGCATCCGCGAAGCTACTATCAACTTTGGCGGTACAGAATTACGTGTTGCAGTAGCTCATGGCCTTGGTGCTGCTCATCAGATAATGAAAGAAGTACAATCCGGCAGCGGAAAATACCACTATGTTGAAATAATGGGATGTCCCGGCGGATGTATCGGCGGCGGCGGCCAACCATATGCAGGAGCAAACAGTTTGCCTTTAGACCCGGAGATATTAAAAAAACGCGCAGCCGTGCTATACGGCATCGACCGTGATAGAACCATCAGACTGGCACATGAAAATCCCAGTTTGAAGAAGTTATATGCAGATTATGTAGGAAAACCACTAAATCATAAAGCTCATGAGTTATTTCACACGAATTTCTCAGCGAAAGAACCTCGCGGTATCTTGCCTCCTAATTTATTGGCAGAACCTATTCAAATACCTTCTCCAGAAGGCAGATGCAAAAGTTGTACCGGTGAATCGAATTGGGATGCATTAAACAAAGTGATTGCAGAATGCCGCAACGACACTCACCCGCAATCAGCTTTGATCCCAGTATTACACCAGGCACAAGATATCTTTGGATATTTACCGCAATATGTGTTGGATTATGTGGCCTATAGAGTCGGTGTACCCGCTGCCACTGTTTATGGCGTTGCGACTTTCTACCACCATTTCAACCTTACCGAACAAGGAAAACACCGCATTGCTATCTGTGTAGGAACTGCATGTTATGTTAATGGGGCGCAGTCAATATTAGAAGCAGTATCTAAAGAGATTGGCATTAAAGCTGGCGAAACTACGAAAGACGGCATGTTTAGCCTGGCAGAAGCTCATTGTATCGGTGCCTGCAGCCTTGCCCCGGCAATATTGCTAAACGGTGAAGTTCACGGACAATTGACCCCAGAAAAAGCTATTGGATTAATACATAATATTCGTCAAGCAGAAGTAGAATAATTACAAATATTTCGGGGCAGACTCCTCTGCCCCGAAATTTAAAACTTTCTTCATAATAATAATACATCATTTTACAATAAATTTAAAAATAGTTAAAAAACCTATTGACACCACACATATAGTGGTATATTATTCTTTTTGCCCCTACATCTATAGGTTACCGGGGTTAAAGGAACACACTAATGCGTTGCCCATTTTGCCAAACTGACGATACACGTGTAATTGAAACGCGTGTGAATGACGAACAAGGCGCTATTCGCCGTCGTCGTGAGTGTCAGGATTGCCACCGACGTTTTACTACTTATGAAAGACATGAAGAGCCACAACTCTTTGTCATAAAGAAAGACGGTCGCCGTGAACAATTCGACCGTGACAAGTTATTACTCGGTATAAATCGCGCCTGTCAAAAAAGGCCGGTAAGCCGTGAAAAGATAGCAGAAGCCGCATTCGTCATAGAGCGAAAAATGCGCGATACCTTAAAAGATGAGGTTTCATCCCAGGATCTTGGAGATATGGTAATGAAATCTTTGCGTAATCTTGATGAGGTTGCTTATGTCCGTTACGCATCTGTGTATAAAGAGTTCGCGGATTTGACTTCGTTCCGCGAAGAGATTGAGAAAATGTTCTCGCGCGCACGTCAGGATCGTCTGACGGAGTTGCAGCAATCACTTTTTGAAGAATAAATTTTAGAAATTATCATCCAGGAGCAGCGAGATGACCACAATAGACACATCATCGAATAATGAAATGGGATTATTCGCAGCGGACCCCGCTGGCGCAATGCGCATCACCCGTTATTTCAGCACCGAAGGTGTCCACCCGTATGACGAGGTGGAATGGGACTATCGACACGCTAATATTACAGCGGAAAACGGCGAAGTTATTTTTGACCAGAACGATGTAGAAATGCCCGCATTCTGGTCGCAAATGGCCACTAATGTGGTTGTTTCAAAATATTTTCGTATTGGCGTTGGTACTAATGCACGCGAAAAATCATTGAAGACACTCATTGATAGAGTAACAAACACCATTAGCAAATGGGGTTTGGATGATGGTTATTTCGTGAATGAAGCCGAAGCGAAAATGTTTAACGATGAGTTAACCCACCTATTACTATACCAGAAAGCCTCTTTCAATAGCCCTGTCTGGTTTAATGTAGGCTGTGAAACTGAACCACAATGTTCCGCGTGTTTCATTAACTCTGTTCAAGATACTATGGATTCAATTCTTGGACTGTCCCGCACCGAAGGGATGTTATTTAAATTCGGGTCAGGAACTGGTACAAACTTCAGTTCATTGCGCTCAAGCCGTGAAAAATTATCCAGCGGTGGTTTTGCCAGCGGACCAGTATCTTTCATGCGTGGTTTTGATAGTTTCGCCGGAGTTATTAAATCCGGTGGACGCACTCGCCGTGCAGCGAAGATGGTTATTTTGAATATTGACCACCCGGACATTCTTGATTTCATCGATTGTAAAGCGCATGAAGAAAAGAAAGCCTGGGCATTAATTGATGCTGGTTATGATGGATCATTCGGTGGCGAAGCATACAACTCGGTATTTTTCCAGAACTCTAATAACTCAATTCGCGTAACAGACGATTTCATGGACGCCGTCATTCGTGATAAAGATTGGAGCACTCGCACCGTTGCCGGTGGAGTAGTTGTTGACACGATGAAGGCACGCGAACTATTGCGCAGAGCATCGGAAGCTACCCATATTTGCGGTGATCCCGGTATTCAGTACGACACTATTGTTAACGAATGGAATACATGTTCAACCAGTGGCCGCATTAATGCCAGCAACCCCTGTTCAGAATTCATGTTCCTTGATGATAGCGCATGTAACTTATCATCATTGAACCTTATGCAATTCCGCAAACCAAACGCAGATTTTGATATCGATTCATTCCGTCGTGCGGTCATGATTATGCTTACAGCACAGGAAATTATTGTTGACCGCGCAAGTTACCCAACCGCGCAAATCACTAATAATTCAAAACGATATCGCCCTCTTGGACTTGGCTATGCCAACCTCGGCGCATTGCTGATGGCAAATGGTCTGCCTTATGATAGCGACGAAGGTCGTGCGTATGCCGCTGCTATTACAGCAATCATGACCGGACAGGCATATCTGACATCCGCAGAAATTGCATCACGTGTTGGTACTTTCTCAGAATTCACGAAGAATCGTGAATCCATGTTAAAAGTAATGAATAAACACCGCACCAGCGTTGACCGTATTGAACGGTTGCGAAGCCTGCGTGATATGATTAAATATGCTAAGAATGTCTGGGATACAGCCATTAAGATGGGTGAACAATACGGCTACCGCAACTCGCAGGTTACTCTATTGGCTCCAACAGGAACCATCGGATTTATGATGGATTGCGACACCACCGGTATCGAGCCAGATATCGCTCTTGTTAAGTTTAAAAAATTAGCTGGCGGCGGCATCTTTAAAATAGTAAATAACACTGTTCCGGAAGCCTTAAAAGCATTGAATTATACCGAAGTATCAATATCCAGCATTTTGCAGTATATTGAATCCCAGGGTACTATCGAAGGCGCACCGGGATTGAAAGATGAACACCTGCCAATATTTGACTGTGCATTCAAACCGGCAAATGGTATTCGCACCATTCATTACATGGGGCATCTGCGCATGATGGCCGCTGTTCAACCATTCCTCAGCGGTGCTATCAGTAAGACCGTAAATATGCCGAAAGATGTTACCGTTGAAGATATTATGGACGTTTATATCGAGGGTTGGAGATTAGGGTTGAAGTCAGTTGCTGTATACCGCGATGGCTGCAAACGCACCCAACCATTAAATACAAAATTAGATGATAAGAAAATTATTAAAATTGCCGGTACTGAAATTAAAGTTGAACCAAAAGCTGTTCGTCGCCGTTTACCGGAAGAAAGACAAGCATTAACCCATAAGTTCAGCATCGCCGGTCACGAAGGCTACATCACCGCCGGATTATACGAAGATGGAATGCCAGGCGAAATCTTTGTTAAGATGTCAAAGCAAGGTTCGGTTGTCAGCGGATTAATAGACTCATTCGCTATCGCCATCAGCATGGCAATGCAATATGGCGTGCCAATGCAGACATTAATCGACAAGTTCAGCCACACCCGCTTCGAACCATCCGGCTGGACCGGCAACAAAGATATCCCCATGGCGAAATCAATCGTCGACTACATCTTCCGCTGGATGGCAATCAAGTTCCTGCCGCGCGATCAGATGCTGCAATATGTCACTACAACAGATTCACAAGAAATCAGTACCGAAGAAGGCGACGATTTAGCCATCATAGGTGCAGATGAAGCAAGACAAGACGTCATCGGCCAACTGGAAAATGACCGGCCATTTGATAACCAGAGCGATGCTCCCCCCTGCTCAACCTGCGGTGAAATCATGGTACGCAGCGGTGCGTGCTACAAATGCGCCAACTGCGGTTCCACCAGTGGCTGCAGCTAATTAGATTATCAAAATAGAAATGATAGGGTAGAAAAATCTACCCTATCAGGTTATATACTTACAAAAAAATCCCCCTCAACAATAATGTTGAAGGGGATTTTTTATTTGGGATTAGTTGTCGAATATCTTCTTACTTCTGGTGCTTTGCAGTTTTACATCAGCACTTCTATTTTCTAATAAAGCCATGCTTAATTCTATTGATTCTTCAGCTTCGTATGTACTCATGGTACCTATGGTGACCATGTCTATTTCGCGCAGGGTGCTCCATAC
>JBIJDE010000305.1:0-6107 GCA_044344305.1 Armatimonadota bacterium | reverse complement strand
TTGCATACCTTTAATGTTTTCTTGGACGCACCACACACATCGGCAGTCCCTTCGCGTGGCATTATTACCTCACAGGCCGTTACCCTGCTACACCGCTACTATGAACTGCTCCGACTCCCGACACCCCTTCAAGTCATACTCCGCTTCTAACTTGCATGCCTTTACCACTTATCGTGGAGAATGCCGGGTCTCCCAAGTTCCTGATAATTCCATTTAATGGCCTGCCATGGACTTCGACCCCGGTCCGACATAAATGCCTCACCAATACGGCAAATATGTTGCTGTCTACCTCACATTTAAAAGTTCGACCCGCGACAACTACTATATTTCGGGGCTCAACACCTTCACTTTCGTTATGGCCCGCCATCTCCCTACACCCGGCTTTATGCATGATGTTGCCATCATACACACGGGTTCGGTGTCGGACTGCTGGTTAGGCTTTATCCGAATCGGACTTCCACCGATAAGAATTACCAAGCTTGCTTGGCGCACAAATGTTAATAGCATTTAATCAACACAATAGAATCAGAACCCCGTTCAGGGGTGACATGTTAATGTTTCTATATTTCATTACCGGTTCTAAATTTAGCACCATTAACATGTCACCCCTGAACGGGGTTCGATATTCGTAATAATAATTCTCAACTATTAACATTTCACCCCTCTGGGGTTGAATTATTAAAAAATTGAAACAATATATTAAATTCAAGCTCTTTTATAAACTTAAAGTCGCCCTGTCACATACGAACTCATGCTGAAAAAGTGACATTTTCATTATGATGCGGTAAAATATCTTTATGAAAGTTGCGGTGTTTGTTGCTTTGAATAGACCGATGGCTGTGCAGGTTGCTGCTGAGGTGGTGAAATGGTTGCAGCAGCAGAAAGTCGAATTACTGCTGGACAGTAACGATAAGGTTGACGGTGCCGATTTTGCGCTTGCAATCGGCGGCGATGGCACAATGTTATCGGCGGTACGTGCGTGCGCCAGTGCCGGGGTGCCTGTTGCCGGCATCAGCGCAGGCTGGCTGGGATTTTTGCCAGAGATTAATCCTGAAAGCATGTACCCGGCTTTAACAAGAATAATATTGGGTGATTACAAGGTAGAAAGCCGCATGATGTTGCGCGCCAGTGTAGATGATCGAATTAATACTATTGGATTTAACGATGTGGTAGTTCGACAGGGAGTAACAGGCCGACTGGTACATCTTGACGTCAGCGTTGCCGGACATCATCTGGGGAACTTTTCTGCTGACGGTTTGCTGGTTTGTACTCCTACCGGTTCTACA
Organism: Armatimonadota bacterium; assembly: GCA_044344305.1. Lineage (GTDB taxonomy): Bacteria > Armatimonadota > Hebobacteria > CAIYQO01 > CAIYQO01 > JBAXQQ01. Next base: position 4,821 of record JBIJDE010000305.1, on the reverse strand, counting down.
GCATACGGACTGGCGGCAGGTGGCCCCATCGTACATCCTGCAACCTCCGCCATGACTCTTGTTCCTATCTGCCCGCATTCACTGTCATTTCGTCCGGTTGTTATACCCGCCGGCGATGCTGTTGAGATATTTTGCAAAGGCAACCAGAATGGCGACAAAATGATGATTACCATAGACGGACAGGAACCGATTGATATTTATCCCGGCGACCGGGTATCGGTATCACCGGCGAATGAGAAAGCTCAACTGATAAAATTGGGATTAACAACATTTTACGACCGTCTTCGCGACAAATTAGACTGGGGAGGCGGACAACCATGACAGAACCTTGGGAATTATCCGACGAAGAATTGCTGAAAGAATGTGAATGGCGTGCGCACCGCACCAGCGGTCCCGGTGGGCAAAAACGCAATAAAACCCACAGTGCAATACAAATAATCCACTTGCCTACCGGCGAGGAAGCCGGGGCAAGCGAGTCGCGAATGCAAGGCGAAAACCGAACCCATGCCTTGAAACGCCTGCGCCATAATCTGGTACTGCACCTGCGACGGGACATAGACCCGGAAACGTATACACCGCCAGCAGAATTAAAATCACAAATTGGCGCAAAAGGGAAATTGGCAGTGAACCCGGAAAACGCAAAATACCTGCCCATCATCGCAACAATGCTGGACCTACTGGTATATTACAAGGGACAGGTAAGCACCTCAGCGGACAGACTGGGAATCAGCACCACCAACTTCATAAACCTGCTCCACAAAGACTCACGATTATGGACAATAGCACAAGATATTAGAAAGAAAAATAACCTACCATCGTTGAAAGCAGGATGACGGAAGAGAGAAGAGTGAAGAGTGAAATTACGAATTAAAAATGCAAAATTAAAAATTAAAAATTACGGTTGCATCTATTTCTCGATTTCGTTCGTTCATACGACTTCAAACGATTTCTAAAAACCTGCAATTTGCAATTTCGCTCTCATTCTGTGACTAATTTATTCGCTTCTGCCAGTACTTTCTCTATTACTTCGTCCAGATTGCCGTTATCAAATTTTATACCGGCTGCGGCGGCGTGACCACCGCCATTGAAGGAACGGGCTAACAGACCGACGTCTATACCACTACGAGAACGCAGGCTGACGCGTACCACATTGTTTCTTTCCGAGAATAGGATTGCAATTTTGTTACCGTCTACTTTACGGACAAAATCGATGATTCCCTCGGTGTCTTCGCTTTTCGCGTTAGAACGAATATAATCTTCCACACGCAGGGTCGCCCATACTAATTTATTATCAGCTTTGGATTTTATCGAGTTCATCGCGCATTTCAACAAGTCAAATGCTTCTTGTTTCATGCTTTCATACAGATGCAGATTTATACCAGTCACATCGGCGCCTGCGTCCATTAATGCGGCAGCGATTCGATGAGATTCTGCAGTCGTATTTCCAAATGAAAACTTGCCGGTATCTACAGTCAAACCTGCAAGCAGTACTGTTGCAATCTGCTGGGTAAGCGTGCTGCCAAGCAACGGTAATAACTGATATATCAACACAGCGGTTGCCGGGGCGAGGGTGTCTACCAGTGCTATATCCGAATCGAAATTATCGTTAAAATGATGGTCTATTTGAATTATTCGCTGTACCCCACGACTTTTTAAACCGCTTATTTCATCAGCAGTCAATCCGCATCTTTGCAGATTTGATGCGTCAACGAATATTAATAACGGTGGCAAAACTTCTGGTAATTCTCGAATAAACTGCAGGTCACCAACCATGAACTTACAGAAATACGGAACCCCATCTTTCAGGAAAGGAGTAATTTTTATCCCTTTTTCCTGTAAAGCCAGGGTAATTCCCATCAGCGACCCCACCGCATCAGCATCTGGACTGGTGTGGCTAATTACTATCGCCTCCGGGTACTTCACTAATTCCAGGGCTACTATTCCGGCTTCCGTCAGCATTTTTTATTCCTCTATTCCTTTTTCTTTCTCTTTTTCCTGTTCTTTCACCTGGTTCAACAAGTCAAATATGCGGGCACCACGTTCCAGCGAGTCATCAAATAAAAACCTCAGTTCCGGCGTGTGACGCAGTTCCAACTGACGTGCAACCTCGCCGCGCAGAAAACGCGACGCGCTGGTTAAGGCCAATATGGATGATTTTCGTTCTTCTGTTGTGCCATAGGCACTGATATAAACCTTTGCCTGTTTTAAATCAAAAGACATTACGATGTCGGTAATTGAAACCATCCCCAAACGCGGGTCGTTCATATCCTCGCGAATGATACGGCTCAATTCCTCTTTCAGTAACTTATTCATTTTTTGTAATCGTGTTGCGCTCATATACTCTCCAACGTATTAATTATACCAAATTTTTTAGATATTATTCAGGGAGTGTATTTGAATGGTATTTAGTTGGTATATAAACCGGGTACAGCCACGCATCATTATTCTGCTAATATTTAAAAATTAGACTAAAATTTATGATGCAAGGCAGTCCCCTTAGGCAACTGTTTAAAAAACAACCAAACTGAAAAATTTCAGTCACAGTTTGGAACAGGGCGGGAGCCCGGCGAAATCCGGTATGAAAAGAAATTATTTTCAAGGATAAATAATGAATTGAACGAATAGATATATAACATGGAGAATATAAAAATGAAAAAATGGCATTATTTATTGATAATCTTCATTTTAGCATCAATTGCAGTGATGACTAATCCGATACACATACATGAAAATCTTTTTGGGAATGATGCAGATCTATATCGTTTTAGACATACAAACTTATTTATATTTTTAGGTGTTGTAGTTGCATTATCTCTGGAATATCTGGTTATTCGACTATTATTTGGCCGTAAACTTACCATCAAACAGACTTTCCTTGCATTTATTGGAATTCATCTGATTTCATACCCGATAACATTGTTTTTTAGCAGTGCATTTGGATATTATGCAGAGATAATTCCATTAATAATTGAACCAAAAATGTATAATTATGTGTTGAAAGGCTATTTCAATACAGAAATCCAACATGTTCTATTGAAGGTAATTATTGCAAATCTCATCAGTTTTGCGGTAGGTATTTATATATTTAAGTTTTTAGTCCATGAAATTATAAAAGGTAGTATTTTTAATTATTTCTAAAGAAAGACCCTGCCGGATTAGCCGGGCTTCACCCCTTTCCAAACAGTGACTATTCTTTCATACGCATCTATATTTTATAAAAAATCCCCCCAACAAATACATGTCAGGGGGATATCCTAAGGGGACTGGCTTAAATCCGGCAAGTTTAACCCTGGTAATATATCAAAGTGGCAACCCGGATTTGTGCCTGTACCCGTTTGCTACCTACTCGTCCAACATTCCTGCTTCCAGGCCTTCTGGGAATACTTTGGGGATTTCGAAGGTGCTGGTTATGTCTACATAGCTGGCAGTGGTGCTGGCGGTGTGGATGGCGTGCATTATTTCCAGTACGTGGTCGGCAATTGCGCCACTGGCGCGGTGAGGTCGACCGGTGCGGATGGAATATGCCATATCGGCAACGCCCAGACCGCGGCTGCCTTCGCTGAACTTGCTGTTCCATTCAACTTCTGACCATTCTGCATCGCCTTGCTTCTTGATTTTTGGAACTCCACCGAAGCCATTAGGATCAGGAACTGATAATGAACCTTCGGTACCGAATACTTCGATACATGGCATATTTGCAGCCCAAACATCAAAGCTGGTGGTGATATTACCGATGGCACCGTTTTCGAATAATAACAGACCGGTTACATGAGTTGGCACATCAACTGTAACCTTGGTTCCGTTCAATGGTTCGCTGGTGATGGTTCTTTCCGGGAAGGTGATGCGGGTGAGACCAGCAACCTTTTTCACCGGACCAAGCATGGTTACCAGTGCGGTCAGGTAATATGGACCCATATCAAACATCGGGCCGCCGCCGACTTTGTAATAGAACTCTGGGGCTGGATGCCAGGATTCATGGCCATGGCACAGCATGTTTGCAACTACGCCCACTGGTGAACCGATGGCGCCGCTATTAATCAAACTACGGCAAATCTGATGTCCGCCGCCAAGTACGGTATCAGGTGCGCAACCAACCAGCAGTCCGCGTTTTTTCGCTTCTGCAATCAATTCTGCACCTTCAGCGCGGGTGATACACAACGGTTTTTCGTTATAAACGTTTTTACCAGCGCGAACAGCCTGCATTGATACGTCATAATGCGCATTTGGGATGGTCAGGTTCAATACGATTTCGATTTCCGGGTCAGCCAGCATTTCAGCAACAGAATATGCTTTTTCAATGCCGTACTTCTCCGCCTTCGCTTGCGCGCGTTCCGGAATCATGTCCGCCACCGCCGCCATTTTCGCGATTGGGTAGCGGGGGAAAGTGCCAAAATAGGCATCACTGATATTACCACACCCGATAATACCAACATTTACTGGTTTTAATTTTAGACTCATTTTTAGATACCCCTTAAAGGAATAATTAAAGTTAACGCGCGAATAATACCGCTAATTTTGTTAATGGTAAAGAGTAAATCAAGGTATAATGAAAAATAATCAAAAAAATAGTATGGGCAATCCATTACGATTACCCATTTTAAATCTAAGACTGTGCGTCAAACCGGTACAATACTGTTAATTACTCGGTCAGTGTCCATCGCATACCACAACTTGGTGATGCCATCCAATACGGGTGCATTGTCAGCCCATTCCCTTTTGAAACAGCTTTGTCCTCACCGTAATTTATGCTTGGACCGGAATTATTACCGATGATGAATGCAAAGCCGAAACTGGTACCGGCAGTTAATTTCATATCAGCTA
>JBIJDE010000056.1:0-16637 GCA_044344305.1 Armatimonadota bacterium | reverse complement strand
TTCCTTCCTGACGAATAACTATCGGTGAATCTACCGCGCCAATATACGGTTTGCCTGCCGCTGGTTTCGGTTCATGGGGATAACCATGGACACGCGGAACGCCCGGTGCCAATAATCGCCATAACTCCCCTTTCCCATCCGCACATAAATACGCGGAGTATTCGTAATCCGTATCAGGGATTGCGGTATATCCATAAGGCACTTTATCAGTATTTGGGGTTAAACCGTGCCAATCGTCGTTAACATCGAATGCCATCTGAATGCGGTCGCCATTAAACGCAAAATCACCCTGTTTTTTATACACAAATGGCACCTCGGCAAAACTGCGTCCGGCTTCTTTAAATGTTTTTCCGTCTAAACCTTTGTTTTTTTCAAGCCAGCTTTTCCATGGTTCTTCGTTGTCCGATTTGGCACTATGAAAATAATCGTCTTCTTTAATGGTAGCTAATCTGGTTTTATTCTTGTCAATTGTCGGGTCATTCACACGAGCGGCAATATACAGGTTTTTATCGTCCCATGCCATTTTAACCTCGCCGAATGTACCGTTAGGCAATTTATCACGCATATCCAGCCATGGCCGACGGGCTAATTCTGCAGTATCAACCTTTTCGGTTTTTGCTACCAATGTTATTCCCGGTATATCCAGCCATTCGTCCAGATTACCATCTACAATAATGGTTCGTTTTGGCGTGACCGCAGCATTCAATATTTCTGCATACGCGGCAGAGCCCAGATTACTGTCTACATTAAACGAAAATGGATAACTATTGGAACTGTTTAGTTTTGCAGTTAAAAAATCAAAAATCAAAGTCTTAGTTTCACCTGCTGCGAGCTTGATTGCCATAACCGGTGACTTCAACTGCATACCCTCTGGTGCTTTCACTGTCATGGTACCTTTTAATTCGGTAGTCATACAATTATGCACTTTTACATTCAATTTACATGCCGGTGTTCCCACCTGAGCAGAGAAATCTAATGGAATTATTTCGACAGGTCGCTTATTTTTGATAATTCCCTTGCTGATTCGTTCCACCGCCGCTGCTGGTCCTTTTTTACAACTGATATAAGTTGGCAGATAGGTAAGCGGTAGGGTGACGGATTTTTGTCCTTTATAAATCTCATTACCAGCTAAATCAAGGAATGTCAGTAATCTGTCACGGTTATTGATAGTAATAGTACCGCCGTCCACAGCCTCTACCTGTGACATTGGGCGTTCATCCGCTAAATCCTGTGGTGATTTTGCACCGACGCCTACAAGTTGCCCATACATTACCAATAATGCGTTCTTGTCTTTATCTTTTCCAAATTGAAATAACCATGGCAGACGGTCTTTCAATGCTATTTTCTCAAATGACTTGCCGCTGGTCATAGCATTACATACCGCAGTTGACGTTATTAATGGGGTAGGAATCATGCCGCTGTAACCTGGCACACTATCAAACAAGTTGCTTGGTTCCCATGGATTAACCCTTTCCTGTCCAGATGCCACAAATAGGCATATACCCAATGGCAGACGATATTCACTGTTAGCCATCCAGGACTCGGTTTCCATTGACTGTTTACCATGTAGTTTAGCCACTAATGGACCATAACTAAGGCTGGGGCGTACATAATGATCGGTGAATATATCGACATATTTATCAAATTCATTGGTACCATCAGAATAAAATTTATCTTCTGTATTCATAATGGAAGATGCGGCGAAAAGTTTAATATCAGGAGATACTTTACGTGCTGAATCCGCGATTAGTTCATCAACTCGCGATATCGCGGGGTATCACTTGCCCAACCGCTGATGCCGCCACCTTCCCATGGTTCATTATAATGCTCCAGACCCCATAAACCACCCTTGCCATCTTTCCAATAACGCTGGCAAAACTCGGTAATCCATGTACCATATCGAGGGTATAGTTGTGGACGGCAAATCCAGTCTGCCGCGCCACTATAAGGGTTGCCATCCCATCCGGGGTAAACTGCGGCAGGTGTTTGCAACGGAGCAAATGAATACATCCACGGATAATGTCCACCAAGAGTAACCATTATTTTTAGATTATGGTTAGCGGCGGCTTCCATAGCGGCATCGTAACGTGACCAGTCTTTCTTTCCATCAGCAGTTTCATTCCAACTCCATTCGCATCGCATACCGCGAATGCCAATTCGTTCATAAATACTGGCTCGTGTTTCCAAGGTCTGTTTGTCGCCATTAAAAAAGTTACCTTCGCCAAGAATGAAAGTATTTTCTACTGTTGCTGCCGGGTTTGGACGTGGTACACGAGCAACAGTTGCTAAAAATTGGCGCAGATTATCTTTTTTTCGGGTAAGAATCAACGCAAATGTTCCGCCGCGTTTTGGTACTGACAAATTATTAATAACAACTGATTCTTCTGTCTTATCAGTGAAAATCACTTCAATTGGCGCGGGTAATGGTGCGCTAATGGGAAATATTAAATCCGGTGGTGCAAAAAATGATGTACCGGCAATATTGCCATCCGCCGCTTCTGCCTTGCGTTGGCCGATTTCCAAAATATCAATTCCGAAATCCTTCACTGTTCCCTGATCCTGGTTTTTCTTCATAATCAACGTAATATTAACTGGCTCATCTACAAAGAAAACCTGACCTGGCGCAGTGCTGCCGGCAAAACGATAGGTATCATTCGGCATCGAACAGCCGAAATTAGCCATGTTTTGCGAATGCACTATTGGACGGTAACTGGCAGAAAATGAAATTATCATTGATAATGCCAGCAAAACAAAATACCATAAACGATTCATGACGACCTCCAACCTAAAGTTAATCATTAGATTAATGGGTGAATATTATATCATCTATAACATTCGTGTCAAATATTTATTATATGGGTATGAGTAAATAATTGTACAAATCGTTTTTAATATTATATATAAGGACTTTCGATTTGTAAGAGAAATTTGCTTGAAAATGGTCACTTCGACAAACTCAATGACACCGCATCTATACTGATATAATTTGATATAAAAAAGCAGTGACACCGGAATTGAAACGGCACTTGTATACCGATTAAACTCCACCTGTCACTGCAGTCATATTGCCCTACGAAAGGGAAACCTCTTTAAATATTACTGTTTATCATAAAAAATGGCATTTACACCGAATTCACGGTTTTGGTTGTATCCAACGGATGCATTACGCATATAAAAATAGATTGGGCAACCAGGTGAAGTGACCTGATAAATGTGTGCGTATGCGTAGTTTTCAATAGTTGCGGCACCATATGCAGCACTGCCTTTTACTACCATACCGGATACACCACCGGTAATATTAGGATTTGAGGAGAATCCAACCTGGAAAGAACCTCCATTGCCATCATATTTACTTACAACAATAGTTGCTATATAAGGCTTGTAATCAGAAGTGGATATTTTAATTTTTTCAAATGCGGTAGTTGAACAACCGGTGGTATATGCCTGACCGGTCTGGTCTGCGGTACCATTATTAAGAACGAAACGACTGTTGGCGCCATTAAGTTTCCATCCCTGTGTCCAACCAGCGGTAACCAGTGTCAAAGGTTTAAATGGAACTTGTACTGTTGATTCATCAAGAGTTGATGTGCCACTTGCTCCGGTACCCAACAAAACGAATCCGCCAGTACCGATAGCCTGAGTAGGACAACTTCCGGTAACCGGGGACAGACTGTTAAGGCTGGCCGCGGCTCTTGCTGCTGCCGGTTTAGTGGCATCATAAACAATTTTCACCACACCCGAGGTAGACCCGGAAATGATTTCACCAGGTACTTTAACTGGAAACAAAGCATACTGGTCTTTCACAACACCGACATGTCCATCTGCATAACTGGCAATACATTGACTGCTGTGGCGCATCTGGGCTTCAGAAGGGTCAACTATCATATTGGCAAATGCGACTCCCTGAGCATCGCAAGTGACAGCTGTTGTAGTTGGATCTACCAGATTGCCAATGCTTGATTCTGCTAATCCGTACATGAATCCATAGTTAACCGGTGTTGATTTATCCGCAGATGGACATTTCATTACACCCGGGTCAAGTTCAAGGTCACCCCAAAATGTCTCTGCTTTAGGAAATGATTCATCATGATCCTGAGCAAACATTTGAACAGATGCCATAATCTGGCGTTGGTTGCTGGTACAAGTGGTTTGTCTTGCTTTTTCGCGAGCTCGCGCAAATACAGGGAAAAGAATGGCAGCTAAAATTGCTATAATCGCAATTACTACCAGTAACTCAATGAGGGTAAAACCTTGAGAACGTGGCTTGATAACCATAATAATTTTCTCCTTTTGCAAAGTGGTCATGTTACGAACATGCCTTAGAAATTATTTCTCTTATATTTAAATATTATACCCGAGAAAACCGGCTGTCAATAGTTTTTTTATGAATTAATTAAAAAATAGCACAAAGGTGATTGGTTTTATTCACCTTTGCGCTAAAAATTATTTTAATATTTCGATCACTTTGAAATCATCCATGTAAAAAGTTTCTGTGCCTGCAATCCCATTAAAAATCCATGAGTTCTGATCGTCAATATAAGTAGGGGTCGCTGTTACCCCACCGTTTTGTGATACAAATTTTCCATTTTCCGGTTGAACAATAAATTTAGTAATAAGTTGGTCAGCAGCGACATTAGTCGTCGCTTTCCAATTAGTATAATCTATCGTTTTCCAACCTTGGGTCAAACTGTCTTTATATTCCTGGACATTCTGCAAAGTGTTTAAGCCTTTGCTGCCAAATCCATATAAATATAAATAATAATCTGCAGGAGTATTTGTACGTTGATACCATTGACCATAAGTGCCGACTCCTCCTCCAGTAGATGCAGAAATTCGTTTAACCCTGAAACTGGTTCGAAGTTCTGCTGGGTCGCCATTTGAGTTTAAAATTGCCAGAATACGATTAAAAACCGGAGTGTAACCTGTATGTTTCCAACGGATATCGCCACTGGATGTTGCTGTGATTGTGAATTTTAAAACATGATTCCCATTGTCTATAATATTAGTCAGAGATGCACTTGCACCGGTTCCACTTAACGCCTGAGAAACGGTAAAAGGTATGCTGCCATCTTCAAAATCCAAATTCAATATCGTATTAAAGTTATATGTTATATCATATAACACACCTAATTTAGCATAAGGAGTTACATGACCATCAGCGAAACTGCATATAATCTGGTTTGAATGTCGGAATGAATAATCTGCAGTTGAATAACCGATATTTGCCAGCGGTTGGGCAGTAGTTACTGCATGACTGCCATCGAATGTCATCAATGCCATTGTTGGATTATTCACGCTGCCAAGACTTGTTTCGGAATAGTATCCATTATAACAATAACCATTTGGAGTGCTTTTGCCCAAAGTGGCACAATTTAAAACACCCGGATCCACTTTAATGTCTGACCATACGGAAGTACTCGATGGCAACAATTCCTCGTGATCCTGTGTATACATTTGAATAGATGCAATAATCTGGCGCTGGTTGCTGGTACATGTTGTCTGGCGTGCTTTTTCGCGGGCACGGGCGAAAACAGGGAAAAGAATGGCAGCTAAAATTGCAATAATTGCAATTACTACCAATAACTCAATAAGGGTAAAACCTTGAGAACGTGGCTTGATAACCATAATAATTTTCTCCTTTAAAAAAAGTGGTCATGTTACGAACACGCCTAAGAAAATAATTTCTTATTGAGTAATTTTATGCCCTTAAAATCCGATTGTCAATAGTTTTTTAATGAATTAAATAAAATAGCGCAAAGGTGATTGATTGACAATACACCTCTGCGCTAAAAAAATACATATATCTTATATTTATAATTTTATTGGGTTCTATACCCAAACATCAGGTTGCTTACTGCAAATTCAATTGTCATGTTCGAGTTTGCCTGCTGTTTTGTGGATACTGTCAATTTAGCGGGTGACATTGGGTTTCCTGTTGGAAGAGCACCTTTAGTTGTTCCATTCATCGTAATAGTCATACTGGTGCTTTGTGTTAATACTAACTGTTGTACAGTAGATGATTGTTGCATAATTATTGTGAATGGTACAAACTTTGACATTAATGTTGGCAATGGGGCATTATAAAATAAGGCTGGTGTCAATAAATCAACACCATTTAATGTCAGATGGTTAAGCGAATCAGCAGCGCCACCAGATACAATATTGAGAGTGGCAATAGTATTGTTTCCGCTATCAGCAACTGATACTATCATATTTGCAGAAACATATTTCTGTCCAATATTTTTACAGTAAATATATCCACTTAAAGCCCAGGCATTTATACCTGCCGGTACATATAATGGACGTGAAATACTCAAATCATTTTTGGGGTCGCCATTCTGGTAACTTTTTTGCAAAATATTGATGGCTTTATTAGTATTTCCTGCAACTAAAGTCATCTGGGATATCGGTATAGTGCCAGTACCAGATACTGTATTGAACGTATCATTTCCAACACGAGTCCAAACACCCGTAGTACCAACAGGAACAGATCCAATAGCAAGAAGATTAAGATCAGACATTAAGTCGGTATCAGGTGTAACCCAGGTAACCGGCAACGATTTTCCAACACCAACGTGACCGTCAAGATATGAGGCGACTGCGCTGCCGCTGTGCCGATAATCAACATCAGTGTCTAACCGCAATATACGGTCTTTACCATTTCCAGGCATGTCTGCGGTTACTATCATGCTTGTCGGGTCTGGGAATGTACCCAAGCTATTTCCAGTACCGGTATTATCATCAACCAGCGCGTCATGATAACCATAACCTACCGGAAGGCTTCTTCCGGCAGTGGGACATACTAATACTCCGCTGTCCACCTTAATATCAGTCCACACAGTCGTTGTACTCGGTAAACATTCTTCATGATCCTGAGCATACATCTGTACTGACGCAACAATCTGTCGCTGGTTGCTGGAACAGGTCGTTTGGCGTGCTTTTTCGCGAGCACGCGCAAACACCGGGAACAATATTGCGGCTAAAATGGCAATAATGGCAATTACTACCAACAATTCAATGAGGGTAAAACCTTGTGAACGCGGTTTTGTTGACATAATAATTTCTCCTTTAAGAAATAGCTTTCAGTCAATAGATTAATGGCATTATTAACTGCAAAAATATTATACCCTGTTAAACCGGTTGTCAATAGTTTAATATGCATTTTATTAATATTAAATGAAAAAATGCTATTTTATTCTTTGTAAAAAATCTATCACCCTACTCTTTACTTGATCTCTAATAGGTCTCACTGCTTCTATTCCCTGTCCAGCCGGATCGGATAATCCCCAATCTTCGTCAATCTTCATCCCCAGATACAACGGACAACTTTCCTGTACCCCGCAACCCATAGTGATAATTTTGTCAGATGCAGCGACTAACTCTGGCGATGCCAGCTTTGGTGTATGACCGGTCATATCAATGCCGACTTCCCGCATTGCCTCAACAACTATTGGATTAACCCGTTCAGTCGGTTGAGTCCCGGTTGAAATGGCATTCCATTCTACTGGAGCCAAAGCATTAAAAAATGCTTCAGCCATCTGGCTGCGACCAGCATTATGAACACAAACAAACATTACTTGCATTTTTTTAACCTCACTTTTTCACATTCACCGCAAAAGATCACAAAGAACGCAAAAGAAATAGTTTATTAATTTATCTTTTGTGTTCTTTGCGTTCTTTTGTGGTGAATTAATTTATTCCGCCGGGAAAAACTTGCGTTTTGCCCACAGGGATATATAAACTAATCCAATCAATGCCGGCACTTCAATTAGCGGACCTACCACCGCTGCCAATGCCTGACCGGATGAAATGCCGAATATTCCAACTGCAACGGCTATTGCCAACTCAAAATTATTTCCGGCGGCGGTAAAAGCTACCGATGCCGCGTCCTCATATTTATACCCCATTCCCCGGGTAACTATAAACGCGGAACCCCACATAAGAATGAAATATACTATTAACGGCAATGATATGCGCACTACATCCATCGGTAAATCAACAATTTTCTCACCCTGCATAGAAAACATCAGCACTATAGTATACAGCAACCCTATCAAAGCGGTAGGTCCGAGTTTAGGCATCAGCACATTATCGTACCATTCCGCACCACGTTGTTTAACCAAAATAGTACGAGTCAGAAAACCTGCAAGAAGTGGAATGCCAAGGAATATCAACACACTTTTAGCTATTTGCCACATTGAGATATGCACAGCCATTGACTCACCGCCAAACCAGCGGGGGATAATCGCCAGAAATAGATAACCCAACAGTGAATACATGAATATTTGAAAGATAGAATTTAACGCTACTAAAATAGCGGCAACTTCGCTACTTCCTTTTGCCAGCATATTCCATACCAGCACCATGGCGATACAACGCGCCAACCCTACCAAAATCAAACCGGTACGATACTCCGGCATATCAGGTAAAAATAGCCATGCCAGTCCAAACATTAAAATTGGTCCGACTATCCAGTTAAATACTAAAGAAATAGTAAATAATTTACCATGCCCGGCAAATTTATTCAGCGACTCATACTTCACCTTTGCCAGTACCGGGTACATCATCCAGATTAACCCTATGGCTATTGGCAGCGATACGTCGGCAACCTTTACAGTATCAAGAGCAGGTCCGATACTTGGAAAAAACCGTCCCAAGGCAACGCCGATACCCATTGCCAGGAATATCCAAACCGGCAAATAACGGTCTAACCATGATAAACTTTTAACGATGTTTTCTGACATAATTTTCCCTCTTTCATTATGCGTACATGCGCAATAGCGCATATTTATACAAAAATAAAAATTACCCACCACATGATGTTGCCCCACCCGGTGGTCGAGTAGAACGCTGTTGCAACCGCATTAGTGCAGTTTTCACTTCAATACTTTCATCCCAAACCAATCGCATTGCATTTAGTGCGACATGCCAGGACTCCGACAAATCAGGTGCAATATCATAATGCATCCACTGACCTTCACGCCAGTCGTGAACTAATCCAGCATTTTTCAATACAGATAAATGCCGCGATATTTTATATTGAGGTTCTTCCAGTGCATCTACGATCTCACACACGCACAACTCACGCTCCAGCAGCAACCGCATTATGCGTATCCGCGTCGCGTCAGACAGTGCCTGGTGAATCTGTATTGTTTTATCAATCTGTATATGCGCCATTTCGCATATATTGTACAAGCATCGTAAAAAGGTTGTCAAATTTTTTATTACACAGAGATTCACGGAGTGAAATAATATCCTCTGTGTGACTCTGTGTCTTCTCTGTGAATCTCTGTGTTATAAAAAAAATACCGCATTTTCCCTTCTTTTTATCATTATAATTTGTTACTATTTACGCAGTTATTTTGTAAAGGGGAGAACAATGCGAAGAATTGGTTTGATTTTGTTGGCTGTATTTATGCTGCTGGCGGCTTATGGGCAAGATATGCCGTTTGTACATCCCATATTTTCTAATGATATGGTAGTACAACGCGGTGTGAAAGTTCCAGTATGGGGTTGGACGACTCCCGGCGAACTGGTAAAAGTTAATATGTATGGCAGCAACGACCTGGTACGCGCCGATGCCACCGGAAAATGGATGGCGAAAATCGGCCCGTTCAAAGCTGGCGGCCCTTATGTAATGCGCATCGAATCTCCCCCTGTGGTTGCGGAAATGACTGAAGGCGCGATATGCGGTATGGATGGAAAATGTGAAATGTCGCCGGTTGTAGTTACTGGCGGAGATAAAAAAGCAATATTTTTTAATGTAATGGTGGGTGACGTCTGGATTTGCAGCGGCCAGTCGAACATGGAAATGGGGATTGGCGCAATAAAAGCACCTGAAGATGTTGCAAAGGCTGATAATGAAAATATCCGTTTTTTCACCGTGCCGAAATCTATACAATTCGAACCACAACAAACTACTAATAGCTCCTGGCAGGTATGCACTCCAAAAAGTATCGCATCCGGTGGATGGGGTGGTTTTTCTGCGGTTGGCTATCTATTCGGTAAAAATATCCAGGAAGACCAGAAGATTCCTATAGGGTTAATAGGTACATATTGGGGTGGCACCGTAGCGGAAGCATGGACCAGCGCAGAAGCATTGAACACCATGCCCGACTTTGCCGAAGCAATAAAAAATCAGAATATTGCTATAGAAAACATGAAAACCGGGATGGATGATTACAATAAGAGAGTTGATGACTGGTGGATAAAAAATGACCCGGGTTCTGCGGCCAGATGGGAAGCCGTAACAGTCGACAAGGAATGGCCAATAATGTCATTACCAGGATTATGGGAATCTAAAGGTCTGCCAGATTTTGATGGTGTTGTGTGGTTTAAAAAAGAGATTAACCTAACTGCAAAAGAAGCCACAAAAGATTATATAATTTCGTTAGGTCCGATTGATGACCGTGATGTAACCTGGGTAAATGGCGAAAAAGTCGGCGGTATGGATACATGGAATCTGGCGCGCAAGTATAAAGTACCGGCGAAATTGCTAAAAGAAGGCATCAACGTAATTACCATCCGCGTTTTAGACACTGGCGGTGGAGGCGGAATTTATGGCCAACCCGGCGAATTATCATTTAACAGCAACGATGGCGCCGCAAAAATTAGCCTTGCTGGTGATTGGAAATATCGCATCAGCATCGATTTGAAAAAGACTGCCGCTTTCCCGTTGCAGTTATCAAAGAATAACCCTAACGCACCGACCGTATTATTCAACGGCATGATTGCCCCCATTATTCCTTTCCCGGTTAAGGGTGCTATCTGGTACCAGGGTGAATCGAATTGCGGTCGCGCTATACAATATCAAAAATTGCTGCCTACAATGATTAAAGATTGGCGAACACGTTTTGGTGTAGGTAATTTCGGTTTTTATATTGTTCAACTGGCAAATTTCATGGCTACCAAGCCAGAACCGACAGAATCCGCATGGGCAGAATTGCGCGAAGCACAGGCAATAACTTCTCAAGAAATACCTAAAACCGGCCTGGCATTGGCAATTGATATTGGAATGGCAAACGATATTCACCCGATAAACAAGCAGGAAGTTGCCCGCCGACTGGCACTTGCCGCAAAGGCCATGACCTACGGCAAGAAAATTGAATATTCCGGCCCGGTAATGGGTAATGCAGCAATCGGGAATGGTAAAATCCGTGTTTGGTTCAAACATGCTGTTGGACTCACCTCTCTGGGCGAACCAGTGAAGGGATTCGCTATTGCCGGTAATGATGGCAAATTCGTTTGGGCTGACGCAGTTATTGAAAGAGATACCATTGTAGTGTCATCACCATTAGTTAAATACCCAACACAAGTTCGTTATGCATGGGCAGACAATCCTATCTGTAACCTCTACAATGCTGCCGGACTACCGGCGGTACCATTCCGCACAGGTAAATAGCATGAATATAAAAATAAGCAATACCCGGCCAGATAATGGCTGGGTAGCCGCCGAATACGGCGCACAATTACTGCGCGATGTACTAAAGAAAAACGGCAAGGCGTCCATTATTCTGGCGACCGGCGCGTCCCAATTTGAAATGCTGGAAACCCTTTGCAAAGCCGGTGGAATTGATTGGCATAAAGTGACGATATTTCATTTAGATGAATATGTTGGACTGCCAATTGAACATCCTGCCAGTTTTCGCGGATATCTGTGGAAACGGTTTGTAGCGCATTTGCCGGTACCACTGGCGGCTTTCCACTATGTCGAAGGCGACGCGCCAGACGCGGAAGCAGAATGCAAACGATTATCCGAACTGATCAAAGCACACTCCATCGATATCGCTTTCATTGGTATCGGTGAAAACGGTCATATTGCTTTCAATGACCCACCGGCAGATTTCGATACCGATGAACCGTTTCTGGTGGTTAATCTCGACGACAAATGCCGCCAGCAACAGTTGGGTGAGGGCTGGTTCCCTGATTTCGAATCTGTACCAAGCCGCGCGATAACCATGTCAATCCACCGCATCATGATGTCGAAAGTTATAATCTGCACTGTCCCAGATGAACGCAAAGCGGAAGCGGTCGCTGGGGCGGTTGACGGACCATTGACCAATCTGGTTCCGGCGTCTATATTGCGCACCCATCCAGACTGCACTTTGTTCCTCGATAAACCGGCCGCGTCTTTACTTAAATGACGCCAAGCTTTATAGATTTGCAGGTGAATGGTTTTGCCGGGGTTGATTTTAACGCTGATGGCGTATCAACCACGGATATCCGCCGTGCCTGCGAAGCCATGCGACAGGGCGGAGTGTCATCTTTTCTCGCCACTATCACTACCGAATTCATACCAAAAATGTATGGCCGCATACGCCGTATCATTGAAGCGCGCGATGAAGACCCGTTAATCGCATCAATGATTACCGGCATCCACATCGAAGGTCCGTTCATCAGTCCAGCTCATGGCTATGTCGGCGCGCATCCGGTGGACGGTGTAGTTTTACCCAATGTTGAAGATGCTGCAAAATTGATTGACGCTGGCGACGGACTGGTGAAATTAGTTACCCTGGCGCCAGAATGTGATGAAAATTGTGCCGTCACCCTTTACCTGGTTAATGCTGGCATACGCGTTGCCGCCGGCCATACCGACACGTCAATCGACCATCTTAAAGCAGCTTGCGATGCTGGTCTATCACTATTCACCCACCTCGGCAACGGCTGTCCTGCTACCATGCATCGCCACGACAACATCGTCCAGCGTGCCATATCATTACGTAATTACCTGCAATACTCATTCATCGCCGATGGTGCCCACATCCCATTTTTCGCGTTGCGCAACTACATAGACTTGGTCGGTATAGACCGCACGATAATAGTAACCGACGCCATGTCCGCCGCCGGACTCGGCCCCGGTCGTTACCGCATCGGACGTATGGAAGTGGAAGTAGGTGAAGACCAGGTAGCCCGCCAACCCGGCAGCACCTTGCTGGCCGGTGCCGCAGTAACCATGCCGCAAGCCGCAGAAAACCTGAAAGAAAAACTCGGATTCTCACCAGAAGATATTTTTAAGATGACCAGTGTGAACCCGGGGAAGTTTATAAATTAATTTAATTACACAGAGATACACGGAGGAGGCACAGAGATGCACGGAGATGCACGGAGTGAACTTTATAAAGCCTCTGTGCATCACTGTGTCTCCTCAGTACCCGTTCTATTTTGTCTGAACCGCGGATTTAGAGGATTTTATGGATTGCGGGGAAGTAGCACGGAACGTTTTTACATCGATTAATAGAAAAGATTTAATATTACACAGAGATTCACAGAGGAGACACAGAGGCTTTATTAAAATTCACTCCGTGAATCTCTGTGTTTTCTCAGTGTATCTCTGTGTAACTATTAAAACTGCATCATAACAACAGCCTGATGCAAAATTACCGCCACAAAAACCGCCATTGGGATTATCAGGATATTTTGGCGGGACATGCGGGTAAGGAGCAGGTATCCGGCGGTGACTATTGCGACTATCAGGCTGACGCTAATCAAAGCATCGTGATAATTCCCGCTATGAGTTACCGGCAGCAGCAGAGCGATTGCTATCCCTATCACAATAATAATTGCCCATATCGGAAACCTTGTTACTTTCACAAATGCAACTGGCAATTCGCTTATCACCCATGATATTCCCGCAATCATTAATGCAGAAATTATCATTGCCAGCCCCGGCATTGTGGTTATGAAGGCATTAATAACCTCTAATGAAGAATTTGCTGGCAAAGCAGAGATATCTGTTGGCATCCAAAGAATTAAGGCTGATTTATATCCTGGGTCTAAATAATCTACTTTCCATTTAATATAACAAATTATCGGCACAACCAACATCGCGATAGCAGGTAGGGAAATTGGCAGCAGGAATATCGCGTCGCGCAATGATTTCAAAGTAATTTGATTGGATGCGCCGCCACTTCGCCGGCCGGCTAATATGGCGTAAAGCGCGAACAGCAGCAAGGCTATCGCAATGATGCCACCTGTGATGAATTGGCTGCCGGTGGTGAACTTGTATGCTATAACTGAAATATTTGGCGGCGTATCTTTGATGAGTTGCGGCATGCGCATCGCAACATTAATAACCCAGCTAACCAGCAACAATATTCCGCTGTATGCCATTACCCGTACTTCCATACGGGTCAGTTTTTTCACCCGCAGCGCGGTAATTATCAGCATTACAATAAAGATAACAATTGCTAAAATCATGAATATTGGCGGTTTTGGACGTTCACCATTATCCGGCACCAATAACTCGCGATTTATGCCATTCATCCTGCCGCCATCAACTTCAGTACGAATTATTGATTCAAAATGCGGCTGCACTATCTGTTTATAATATGACCAGGTGATCTTATAGCTGTTGCGATTTGGCAGGTTTTCCTGTTCTACACTTTGCATCAGCAGGTTTTTCTTGGGTAGACCCAGTTTTATCAGCGCGTTCAGCGCGATATCTTCCGCCTGTTTTGCGGTGACGAATGCCCCGTCGGCGTCGTCCTTCGTTTTCAGCCTTACATCCCATACCTTGCCATCCGGCAATATCCGCACCGTCCAGCGTTCGCCGGTGGCAGGTTTTATCCAGCCAACGACCCACAACTCCGGCGGGTTATCCAGACGCAATCGAATGTCATCACATACGCCTTTAGTATAACCATGATAATCTTTTTCATTCGTCCTTTTTTCAGATGATACCGCGACAAATTGTGTCCAACCGTCGACCACTGCTCCTTGTTTTGATGCGGTATCCTCGGCGATACGAATAATTTCTGTTCTATTTGGATAATTTTTACTGGAATAGTTCTCTAATTCAGCCTTATTAACCGGGAAATTCACAACCGCCAATATCACTATCAACATAAACATTATCGCGGACACAATCAGCCATTTTCGCGAGGTTTGGTACGGTATATTCACTTCTTCCGGTTCTGGCGTCGGAACATCGGCACTGGCGATTTGTCTATTCAGGCGGATTTTCGCATCTTTTTTATGCGGCAATAGCGTCAGCAATGCCGGGATGGCGATAAAAAATATGACTATAAAAAAGCTGGGCAGCATTGATTTGTCAGACAGGAATGACTCTGCGGTGAGGAAGGCATTGAAAGCCGCGTGACTGATAAGAGTCGGGAGCGGACCGAAGCGCAGGAAAATGAGGCCGAAAATAACGCCTATCACGGTAAGTTCCACCCCGCGAATATAAAACGGTTGGGCGGCGTAATTACAGTGCGCAAACGCCCACATCAGTGCCGGTATTATTACTGCGATAATATCATTTTTCAGCACTTTGCGCAACCACGAAATCGCTACTACCCGGAATAAAAACTCCTCAAAGACCGCCGCGTGAACCCCAACAAGCAAGGCATAAATCCACGGCGTTTGACTATTGAAAAGGTCGTTATATGGCACCAGTGCCGGCGACCATCCGCCAAAACGATGAGCAATACCATAAAAAATCGAGACATAACCCAGATGAAACGCGAAGAGTGCGTAACCGATGCCTACCCTTAACTTGCCACCCGGCGCGGTGATACCGCCCAGTCGGAACCATGCCCCCATCGACGGATGATCAGGAAATGCCTGTCGGTACAGCCAGTCGCCCGCCGCCACCAGCAGCATGGTGCTGATGAATGATTGGGCAGTAATAGTTACAATGGTTATGACTAATTCGATAATGTTTGGTCGGGCATAGTTAAGCAACAGCACCATGTTTAACTGGTTGACAATAGCGATTACCGTCACCAATACCGCCGGCAATATTGCCACTCGCCAGCGCAACTCTCGCCGTCGCCACGCCAGTACAATTGCCCACGCCGCTGCCAGGTACGGTATCGCGAATAGCGACTGCGCCAGCATGGTTAGCGCATCACCCATCTGCTCCTGGTTTCCCTGGATATCTTTGAAATATTCCGGTACATGTAACGACCGGCGAAATTTTTGCAGGCTGCCATCGCAAACCACCGCGGTGATAACTTCCCGGGCATTTCCGGTCTTGCCGTTGTCGCGCTCCCACTGGTATTTCACCGGTCGATGGCTGTCCATCTGTACAGGTGTCGCCATAATGGAATAATCCGCCAGCTTTATCTGCAATTTTTCTTCAAGGTATTTATTAACACCATTGGCGACTGACGGCGACCGGTTGTCAGAGAAATCACACCCATTCAACCGACCTTCCGGGTCGATGTATATACTGGTTCCATCAGGATAAATTACATTCCAATTGTAAATAAAGCCATATTGCTGGGCAACAGAATTAGCGCGCTGCAACCCCATTTCACGTTCAAGGTAAATCCGCGCATCCTCGTCCACGTCAAACTGCACATCCGCCTTTCCCTTAATGCCAACGGCATCCCCGGCAATCTCCTTTGCCTGGTCGCGATTAACACTGATATGCAACGCCGCCGCCGGATTGATATAAGGCTGCATCCGCAAATGCGCATAAAAAGCGGTAACAACAAAAATAATCAACAATATCTTCTTGGAAACAGATGACATAAAAATCCTCAAAATATGTATATGCTGATGATTTTAGCAGATTTTTCAGTGAAGAGATACAATATATGATATCAGTAAATATTCATCTTTTCTATTAATATTTTAACCACGAAATGCACGAAAAAAGTTGAATTACACAGGTCTTGCAAAACCATACAAAT
>JBIJDE010000120.1:0-11263 GCA_044344305.1 Armatimonadota bacterium | reverse complement strand
TTTTTCACAATTTTCCATCGGATTTATCATTCCTGTATGGATGGATATGATAGCCCAGATTATTCCGGAACATTTGCGAGGACAATATTTTGGTTTTTCATCTGGATTTGTAGCGATTGGCGGAGTGCTTGGTGGTGCTATGCAAATTTATTTTGTTAACACACTCGGAGATTCTGCCTTCAGATATTGCTTTTTTGCAACAGGAATTTTCTATATTCTTTCAATGCTCGCATTCTCAACAGTTCCTATTGCCGAAAGTGCGTTTGAACATCCAAAA
The DNA here is from genome assembly GCA_044344305.1 of Armatimonadota bacterium. Lineage (GTDB taxonomy): Bacteria > Armatimonadota > Hebobacteria > CAIYQO01 > CAIYQO01 > JBAXQQ01. The sequence goes on along the minus strand of JBIJDE010000120.1, from coordinate 10,986 downwards.
ATCGATAATTTAATTCAATATTTTAAAAAAGGTTTTTCTGCTTTTGCAAGCAAAAATTTTAGATTTTATATAATCAGTTGTTTTTTGTTTACTGTTGCGTGTGGAATTATTCCGTATCTGGTTAATTATGCTACTGATCCTATAAAAGTTAGTTCAATAAACAGCGGTATTGGATTACCAAAAGAAATATTCAGCCAAATGACATTCATACAGGCTTTAATAGGTGGGATTGGCGCGATGATAATTGGTATTATCATCGATAAACGCGGTCCTCGACGGCCATGGTTAACTTTTATTTTGTTCATCCCAATAGTGCTATTTTTGTTTCCGCTGATAACGAATCATACTGTAAACATATCTGGAATTATGCTGAATATATCTCCAGCTTTTCTAATCAGCGTATCTTTACTGGGTATGATGGGGATATCCTGGGCTGTTACCGCACCGGCAGTATTAGAATTTTCTCCTGATGGAGATAAAAGCAGTCCTGTTGCTTTGGCAAATTTTACTCTGGTACCGGCCGCAGCCGCAGGTCCGATGATTATGCAGTGGGTAATTAATAATTACGGATATAAACCGGCTTTTTTATTATCTACAATTATAGCCATCATCGCGGCCATTTTTGCATTATTCATTCGAGAACGGGTAAAAAGAAGAGACGGGCAAACAATGTATGCTGACCCGTCTCATCATATTAGTTAAGGTTTGTTACTTAGACGATTGGTTCAATTAACCCATAGTTTCCATCTTGACGTTTGTAAATGACATTTACGTCATTTGATTCTGAATTGCGAAAAACATAAAAATCGTGACCGATGAGTTCCATTTCCATGGCTGCCTCCTCGGGGTCCATAGGTTTGATCGAGAATTTTTTCGATCTTACAATAACCGGCATCCCATCTTCAGTTTCCTCTGTTACTTCTGCGGGTGCTCCCATTTCGACTGGTTTATGCCCATTACAGGATTCGCGTTTGCGAGTGATAAACCGGTCTTTGTATTTCGTCAATTGTCTTTCCAATTTATCAACAACTAAGTCGATAGACTGGTACATATCACCGGATTTTTCTTCTGCACGGATTACCTTGCTGTCAGCACGCATTGTAACCTCGACAATATGTTGTCCGCGTACAATACTTTCTGTAACATGGGTTTCCTGAATGTGGTCGAAGAATTTTTCCAGCTTGTTTAGTTTAGTCTTTGCGTATTCCTTTAACGCTTCTGTTACTTCAATGTGTTTACCGGAAAAAATGATTTTTTGCATAGTTCACTCTCTTTCTCACGGCTCTTTTTGGATGTCCGTGTTCCTGTCGTTTCCGCTGCATATTGATATGCTTTTGGAAAATTGATTTATTTACTACCTTGATATAGAATATCTACCCATTCTCGAATGAATTAACACATATTAACTGAAAAAAGTAGAATATTTGCATAAGCAGCCATGCCTTCACCTGTACCGGCAAATCCTAATCCTTCGGTTGTAGTAGCTTTAACAGATACATTCTGAATATTTAGGCCGGTAGCCTCTGAAATATTCTTACGCATTTCATCAATATACGGACTTATTTTGGGTGATTGCGCAACCAGTGTAGTATCAATATTACTAATTGAAAAGCCTTTGTCTGTTAATAATGCAGTTACTTCTTTGAGCAATTGAATACTATTTGCGCCACTGTATTTTATATCAGTATCCGGGAACAGTTTTCCGATGTCTCCAAGTGTTGCCGCACCCAATAAGGCGTCCATGATAGCATGAACTAAAACATCAGCGTCAGAATGTCCTAATAAACCTGATTTATAAGGTATCTTTACGCCACCGAGGATTAAATCCCGACCTTCAACAAGTCGGTGAACATCATAACCAAATCCTGTCTTCATATTTGCATTTACCATCTTTTCTGCAAGTTTAAAATCATGTGGCCAGGTAATTTTAAAGTTTTCTGGGCTACCGGGCGAGATATATACAGTGTGACTATTTGCTTCAATTATTCCAGCATCATCAGTTAATTGCAAGTTTTTTTCTATAGCATTGCTATACGCCGCATATAATAATCCATACTTGCCACCCTGGGGCGTCTGTGCTGCCCACATGGCAGAACGGTCGATAGTCATAGCCACTCGTCCATCATCAACGGATTTAAGTGTGTCTGCGACTGGAATAGCAGTTACGAAAGCACCTTTTTTTGCAGCAGTGTTAATAGCATCTGTAATGATTGTTTGATTTATAAATGGTCGGGCAGCGTCATGAATTAGAACAATGTCTGTATCTACGTTTGCCGCTTGCAGACCATTCCATACTGAGTGGTATCTTTCTTCTCCCCCACATACAACTTTTTCGGTGATATATTCGTGGGGTAGGGATATTAATTTGATTGCTTTTTCAATATCTTCTGGTGAAACAACGATAATTATCTCGCGGACATCAGGATGTTGGCGAAATTGTTGCAGGGAATACCAAATCATTGGTTTTCCACATAGGTTTAACCATGCTTTGTTTTCACCCGCATTAATTCTTTTTCCGCACCCCGCCGCTGGTATTATTACTGTTGTCTTGTTTCGTTTCATTTTTCAACTCTGCAAATATCATTTTTCCGGCTACTGTTTGTAAAACTGATGATACGGTAACGGTCACGGTTTCCTGTAACATTTTTCTGCCGTTCTCTACTACTACCATAGTGCCATCATCTAAATATGCAACAGCTTGGGATTGCTGATTTCCTTCTTTAACCAATGTAACTCGCATCTCTTCACCTGGTAAAACAATAGGTTTAACAGCATTAGCAAGTTCGTTAACATTTAAAATTTTAACATTATGGATTTTGGCGACTTTATTTAAATTAAAGTCATTAGTCATCACATGACAATTCATGACCTTTGCTAACTTTACTAATTTTATATCAACTGCATCGCTGGGGGCAAAGTTAATTTTGTATCTATCAAATACTTTGATTTCAATTTCCAATTCTTTCTGCATTTGATGTAGGATATCTAATCCTCGACGTCCACGAGCACGTTTTAAACCATCAGCACTATCTGCGATATGCTGCAATTCTTCTAATACGAAACCAGGAATTAATAGAGGACCTTCCAGGAATCCACTCTTGCATACTTCCAATATTCTTCCGTCAATGATTATATTAGTATCAAGAATCTTTGCTACCATACCTGTGGGTACTGATATTGCTGTTGTAGACTGTGGACGAGAGTCATCTTTTCGCGAATTGCCTGGTATTAAGAACTTAACTTCTTCCTTCATGCTTAACGCCAATAAATTACATAACCAGATTACTACAGCTGATTCAATGAGGATAAATGCAAACTTTACGGTAGGGGTTAATCCCGTTCCAAAAGATGATATTAAAAAACCAATAATTACCACCGGAATTAATGATAATAAGGTACCAATGCTTACAGCTATTTTATCTTCAATTGGAATGTATTTCAGGTTCTTGCTTATATCAAGTAATTTACGGTAAATGATAGAACCGATGAGAAAACCGAGTAATACACCTAATGAAGTAAATAAGATGTATGAAAATATTTCAAAGGATTGAAAGTTTTTATTTACCCAAGTGCCAGAAAATGTTTTGTCGCGCCACATAGATAATGCAAGATATACTGTGGTAAGTGAAAAGCCCAATAAACCAAACCCAATGGCAAATATTGAACTAAATGATAAACCTACTATGCGTAATTTCATATAGAACCTCAACTTTATAATAGACCGTAATCGGTAATTGTCTTATCCAATGGAATTATACGGATAAAATCGAATTTGGTAAAGGTAATATTATTACAGAAATATTATAGTTCTATTAAAATATGACTAAATTTTGTTTTTTTTTGCTATTTTCAATAAAGCAACTGATTATTCAGTTAAATCCGTCCGATCTAACTGAATAATCAGCGAAAGTCATTATTTGTATAAAAATGGGTGAAATTAATTTACCCCAAGGATTAATTTACTATTTTACACCTTTTGAAATTAAAAATGGTACATATTGTTTATCAGTATCCATTATATGCGATTTCAACCAATCTTTGAGAAAGTTCATTACTTGAATCGACACGGATAACTTACCTTCAGAAAATCCTTGCTGAAATTCTGCTATTTGGGTAATAAATGCAGAATGTTCTTTGCGATGGGCAATAGTTTCTGGATAATTATAGGTATCAAATAACGTTTCTTCATTTAAAAAATGCGTTTTAGTATAATTTGATAATCCTTCGATGATTTCCTCCAGAATGGATTTAGCTTTTCCCTCGCGCATTGCATCGTGTAGGTCATTAATCATACCTACTAAAACTTTGTGTTGAGCGTCAATACTATTAATACCCAGTACGAATTTATCGTCCCAATTCATTAATGCCATATTATGCCCCCTTTTTATTTTTGCAATATTTTACCTTATTATGAAATAAAATACAATACAAAAACAGTGAGTATTGAGGAAATTATTATAAAAAGTGTAAAAATAAATAATATTTCAAAAAAGTAGCATTTCTTATTGACATGACTTGCAGGAATTACTATAATCAATTCCGTTACACACGGGCGGATAGCTCAGTTGGTAGAGCGTCTGGTTTACACCCAGATGGTCGGGGGTTCGAGTCCCTCTTCGCCCACCACACTTCTTTTCTATTAAAATCCTTTTAGGTCGCTTGGCGCAGCGGTAGCGCACTTCGTTCACACCGAAGGGGTCGCTGGTTCGAATCCAGTAGCGACCACCATCAACAATTTCCACTTTTCTATAATCCTTTGCTATAATTGTATGCGGGAGTATGATATACCTATGTTAATTGATTCATTTAAAGAAGAGCGTTGGCGCGACATATTAGATTTACTTGCTAAATACGGTAAAATACGTGTGAATGAATTAGCAGAACAGATGAAAGTTTCTGAAGCGACAGTGCGTCGTGACTTGGAAGCTATGCAAGGACAGGGATTGCTGCAAAGAACACATGGTGGTGCTATGCTCGCAACCCAGCCAACTGCCCTGGAAATATCTTTTGACGAAAGCCAAACGAGATTATTACCAGAAAAGATAGCAATAGGCAGAGAAGCTGCAAAGTTAGTGAATCCTGGTGAATCAATAATTATTGAATCAGGTTCAACAACACTTGAGTTTTCACGTTTTCTGGTTGATATATCACCATTAACTGTATTAACTAATTCCCTGGCAATAGCCCGTGAATTGTCGGTTAATAATGATATTGAAATCATGGTTTTAGGTGGGACATTGCGCAGGCAAAGTGCGAGTTTAGTCGGTCCTTGGGTTGCAGATATTCTTAAGCATGTAAGAGTGGATAGAGCATTTTTAGGTGTAAATGGCATCTCAGTTGGGTTTGGTATGTCGGCCCCTAATCCATTTACTGCAGAAAGTAGAAAAGCAATGATGGCAGCCGCAAGGCAAACAGTAGCATTGGCTGACCACAATAAACTTGGTGTAGAAAATCTTTATTTTGTTGCAAAGTTAGAAGATTTAGATATGCTGATAACTGACAAAAGCGCGTTACCTGAGAGTGTTGATAATATAATTGCTGCAGGTGTCGAAGTTATACAGGCAGGTGAAGAAGCCTATTAATTATCCACCTGTATTCGCAGAATATCTTTTGATATTATCTGATTGTTTTTTATTGCTACAACTTCTATTGTGTGCAATGTGTTTGTATATTCTCGGGTATTCCAATATTTTATAAATGATTGGTTTGACTTCATATCTCGCAAAATTCCATCTATAAATAATTTCACCAGATGAACTTCAGAATTTGGGTCGACATTAATATGCAACATATATGTTCCACGGGCGAATCCAGTATCATCAGTTGCTTCTAATTTAACGATTTTTAACTTTGGTGTAGCTGTTTTAACATCAATTTCTGGAAGTTTATTATCAAGTTGTTGTAATTGATTAAGGTTCAAATTATCTGCCTCTAACTGTTCAGCCATAGGTTCAATATCTATTTCTGGCAAATCAGCAACCTTAATATTTACGGGCTCAATTTCTTTATTAGGAATAATTTCTGGAATATTCTTTATGTCAGAAATGGCAGTAAAAGTATTAAATTTTGGAGGTTTCATTTCTGTTATTGCTTTTATATCAGGTGTCTGTTTGATTGGGGTAGCATGTTGTGTGATAGCTTCTGATTTGACTTCTGTTATTTGATTGTAATCTGTCGTGAATATTTCTGGTGTTTGCTCGATTTCTTCCTGGTTATACATTTCACTTAATGATTTTGGTTGACTGTAATTAACGGGCCTGCCAGCGGCAAAGTTGCCAAGTGCTGTTAATAATGAAGGATTGCTAACATAAACAGGTTGAGGTTTGGTAAAGCCTGTTGGGTATTTAATGCTGATATTTGGTGCTAACCCATAAGCATATTTGTAGAATTTTTGTCGTGTTTTATATATACAAAGTACATTTGCCAGACTGCGACCGGGCCAGGATAATGTGCGGCCTTTCGCGTATAATCCGGAAGAGTTTCCACCATCCATCGCCATTGCTGATGAAGCACCAAGTTTTTTACATACGTAAGCAAGATTTGAGAGTGAGATATTTTGATTAATTGTAAGAAAGAATAGCATACCGCTTTTGTCCCATGCTATTGCACTGCGTGGTGCCGATCCCAAAACTCGCGGGTCGCGAAATCCTTCTTCTCTTGCGGCTATTGTTACCGTACCACCGGTTAATAAACGAGGTCCAGCACAGACTACAGTCTGGCAATCCTGCCAGTTAGCTTTTGCCTGGTTAGGTCCCAATCGCATGGACATTTTATTGCCGGGCAATACACAGAAAGCAGTGCCGGCAACTCCACGATAATAATGCTGATTCTCAACAACTATATCGCCAACAGGTTTAGATGTTCGCGGACAGAAGTAAGTACCGTTGATTGCAGCATCAGGATTCAACCTGCCCATGAATGAGCCCCAACTTTCCAGACCATTAGGAAATCGTTGTGCAACTGCGGTAGTAATGACAACCTCGGGGTCGGTAGTATCAACACTGATATACTTTACATTAAAACCATTGATATTTTCATAAAAAACATTAACACTCTCAGCGTAAATGTTTGTTGAAGCAATATATATTAAGGCTAATATTGTAAAAATATTTCTCATCAGGTAGCTCAAATTATATCAGTTTGTAATGCTAATGTGAAGGTGTAATATCGCAAAATTTATAGATTTATTTCTTTTGCATTGAATTATAGGATTGAAAGGGTGAAAATTTATTGAATATGGAAAAAATACTGTTTAACCCATTAATCGATGAGAAATAAATTGACGATTAGTTCAAGGTAAAATCATACGGTTAAAATCAAGCATTGGTCAAATTATTTAGAATTGGTATAATTCTGCGCAGTTGATACAAATGTATCTATATTTTGGCTTTTATCCAGGAGAATTGTAATGAATAATAACATGAAGCAATATAATCAACCAATGGTTGTTTCTAATCCAAATATATTAAACGTCAGTATTGTTGAATCAATCGGCATAGCTCATGAAAAACAAGTATTGGTTGTCGACATTCCACCAACAATTGAATTGCCGGAAGTGTTCACCGTGGTGGATGGTGATTTAGTTTTTTTAGGTCAGCGTTCTACAGCAGATCGCAATAAAGCTTTTCTTTACTTATCAATTTCTCCTTTTGATGAAATAAATTTAACTCTTGATACAACACAAGCTGATATTGAATCACAAGTTAATTGCTTTATTAAAAATGAGATTGCAGAAATTTCAAATGATAATTTTGCAATCCGCGTTTTATATGGTGAGAAATTATACGCAGAACCTAAAATTTTAAATATTGGAGATCTACCGGGAGTAATTTTAAACATTAAAGAATCCAGTGGTCAGTGGCGTGGAAAGTCGTATATTGATACTCATGAGGCTATTGAATCAATAACTGGAGAAATTATTGAACAAGGGCCAATTCGTATTATTTATCGTTATACTGTGAAGTTTGTTGATGAAAAATATTATACCGCTGATGTAACGGTAGATGCAGGGATGCAATTTGCTGTTATTTCAGAATCATTCTCTGCTGGTATCGGTGATCAGATAATATGGGATTTCAGTGGAGAAAATTTGCCGGATGAGCTTTATTTATTAGATAGTACTCCATTATTTTCTACCCAGCCTCTATCATATTTTTATGATTCGCGAATTGCCAGGTTAGCCATGTGGACACAATACTCACAGTTAAATGATTTTTCTGATGGTTATGCCTTTCGTATTCAAAATAGCCAGGATGTTATCGGTTTCATAACCCTCGAAGGCGGCACATGGTACGGAAATCGTTTGAACCAGATGGATTTATGGTGTCGCCGTTGGGTGGCAGAATCGCCTGCAACTCGCCGGCTGCATCCGGCAGAATCAAAAGCAGATGCATTCCCAAGTATTGATGAGCGTATTCCTGGTCGTGGTGTCAGCCGTAATCAACCGCACCTTACTGTGGAAGGATGGATTGAAAAGGGAAGAAGAAAGTTTGCTTTACTTATTTCAACGACAAGTCGAATAAAACCTCAAGAATCAACGGAACAGAATGTTTTGAATATGACAGGATGCGAACCAAAGCTTGGGCATTTTGATATGACTCCCCAACGTGAATTATATAAACGCAGTCAATCATTACTGCGAAAGATACATACTCAATTCGGCATGTATCCATTGGCTGACATGGCAAAATCATGCTTTATATGGAATGACGATTTTAACACAGAATCTTCATTTTCTTATCCAAATGATATATTTATTCCTCATCTCCATCATGATAAACTTGATGTTGGCATAGCGACAATGAAAGATTTCATTGACTCGCGGATATATGGTTTCTGGGAAGGTGGTGGCTCTGCCCATACAAATTGTGTTGTCAGTCGTCCAGTTGCTCCATTAATGTTTCGGTTAACGGCGATGATGCGATCAGGTGAAATTGTAGGAGATGACATGAAGTTGTTTCGCGCTCATTTTGCATTTTTATCATATATGTTTGAATCCGATAATTATTACCCCGGCTGGTCAACAATGTTGCCGGTTGGCGACGATAACTCAACTGAACCTACCTGGGAAGGAATGCCGAACCAGAACTTTTACACTGATGTAATTACATTATATGGAACTGCCGCTCAGCTTTCCCCTGCACATCCGCAAGCTGCTGTATGGCAGGAAAAGTTCATTAAACATTGGCATCGCCAACTGGCGTATCACATGTATCCTGAAAGTGGTATATGGGAAGAAAGCCATACTTATTATCATCATGTTCTTCACACTGTTTTGCCACTACTGTTGCGACGCAAGGCTGACGAGGTGGATGATGAGTTTACAAATCCAGCATTCCAGCAACTCGCTTCATCAGCTTTGCATCAATTGACTCCACCAGATGCATACTTTGATAATTGCCGCCATATTGTACCTTTTGGTGATCATAATGTTGAAATAAACCATTTTCAATATTTGTATCACATATTGTCTGTTGCATTTGCCGGTATTAACCCATTGCTTTCTGGACAGTTTGCCTGGGCATATCGAGGATTAAAAGGTGAAAAACCATTATCTGTAGATTCTATTCCACTTCCATGGAAATCTGAATATCTGCAAGGTTTAGGAGTAATGTTTCGCGATAAAAATATAGATGGTACCGAAACCCTGCTGGCATTCCGCAGCGGTAGCGCTTGGGGACATCATCATAATGATGATGGCAGTATTCAATTTTACACCCATAATCGAGCGATGATAGTTGACGCTGGATTCAGCGAGAGAAATACCAAAGAATTGAAATTTGCAGCCAATGGCCATAGCAGATGGAGCACAAAACATAATTTGCCACAGGACCATTTATGGCGTTTCACCCGCGGTAGAGTAGTTGCAGATGGGCTTGATGCTGCCGTTCCATTTATCACCTCATTTAATCCTGTATATGCAATTAGCATGGAGCAAATGCATGCGCGTGTAATTAACCCCGGTATCCACAGTTTCCGCACAGTAATTCAATTATCATCAGATTCATTCATGATAATTGACCGAACAACCACACCTGTATTGCAGGAAACTCATTTCCATATTCCAGGTACTGCAATAAATATAGCTGATAATGGTGAAATAACGAGAAATTGGGAAGATTCAGCATTGCTCATTAAACCACTTTACCCATTAAATATCCCGATAACAACCACTGTAATACCAGCGTCAAACAGGGAAAATGTCGATTATACTACCACCCGGGTAACATTCGATATTGATACCACGCCGCTATCAGCATATATCATTTCTGCCATCGGTAAAAATGAATCTTTCCCTGAAATTATTATTAATGCAGATAATGTAGCCATTAATATAAATGGAAAAGAATTGCTGATAAAATTATCATTAGATAATGTGGCTATATGTGATAATGAAGGCATGAACTTGGTAGTACCATTATCTTTGTATATTAAGCCGTGTTAAGAGACTCTTACAAAACCTATATTTTTTCTGAATGTTAAATTGTTGTTTAACGTTTTTTAAGAGTGAATCAGGGACTGACATCAAGCGGCGAAGCCGTGCTGGTGTCTGTCCCACCGGGTTTTGCAAGAGCCTCTTAAGATGATTGATTAGCAATCATTGTGGAGCCGGGCTGCGACCCTGTTCCAAACGGTGACAAAAATTTGACAAAGAAACTGCAACAAAAATCATTTGCTGAACACTGAACACTGAACACTGAACACTGAACACTGAACACCGAACACCGAACACCGAACACTAAACACTGAACACTGATTTTACTTTTTCTCGTCATCTTTAACATCAACAGTTATGCTGATGGTTTCGTCTTTTTTGGCTGCGATGTCTATCCAGTCGTCTTTTACTGATACGGTTACGGTATCGGCATTTTTCAGCTCTTCAAAGTTTAAGTCGGATTTATTTTTCTCGCCGATATTCTTAATTTCAATATTTCCGTTCATGGTGATTAATTCACTGTCGCGATCATAAATTGCCTGATCAGCTTT
>JBIJDE010000190.1:0-8529 GCA_044344305.1 Armatimonadota bacterium | reverse complement strand
CGTGTTTTTTGGGTGACAATTACATTCTTTTTTGCCAGAGCTTTTTTATTCGCATAGTCATAACTCAACAATTCGCAGGTGATTACAGATGGTTCATTCATATTTTTCTTCATATCGCCTGCTTTTGAATCTTTTTTCTTTGGTGTGGTAACCATCTTAACATTATTTGAAAACTCGGCTCTGCGTGGTGAGCTGAATGCTTGCAGAGTTTGAGCGGTGATAGTAGTTTCCGGGTCTTTAAATACCGGGTTACCAGTACAAGTGAACTCGTGAACGTCATCTTTTGATTTCATTACGATATTATCAGCAGTCATTACTGAATCATCCTGGGTTATTTTTGCGTAAACCAGAGTTGTAATACGTACATCACCGTCTTGTTTTACGCTATGAATTTTAGTGGTCTGGATATTCACCTTTTTTGTGACTGGCGGGGTTTTGGTTGCTGGTTTTTCTGTAATTGCTGGCATTTCCTTAGTAGCCGCAATATCACCAAACGGTGGTTTTTCACCGGCACCGACAAAGGCAAGCAGGCATAAAGCTGATAGAATTATTAGCAAGATATTTTTCATCTATTTATTTCCTTTTTTTTGTTGATATTCTTTATATCTTTCTTTTACTCCCGGCGGAATAGGCGGAATATCTGGAAGTGGTGCGCCGGTTGCCCAATTGCTGATATCATTTACACTTAAAGATATGGTAACACCGTTATCCAGTGTCATTTCGTCTTTTATTATATCAAAAGTAGCCGATGCTGCGGTAATGCTATTTGAGCCGGAAGTCAGGGTGATTCCTCCCGTACAGACGAGAGTTTTATTTGTTAGTTTATAAACAGCACCGGCAGGGGCAGACAGGTTGTAGTCTCCGACCTTTGCTGTTAAATTGCTGGGTATTATCATTTCTTGTCCGTAATCGTTCCACATTACAGACTTTGCTGCCAATTCGATAGATTTGCCAATGAGTTTAACGCCGCCTTCCAGTCCGAAATCGCCGGAGTTTAAATTGCGGTTTAATGTTTCCGCTGTAATAGTGAACTCTTCGGTTGCTCCGTTTAACATGATAATCTTTTTTAAGCCGGTAATGGAAAGTGTATTTGATTTTGTCATGTCAAAGTTGGCGGCTTCGACCTGCCAGACTATTTTACCGTTGCTGATACCGTGGATTTTTACAGTTTTTAAATGAAGGTCAACGCTGCTGGTAGGTGATGGTGGAATGATGTTGCTGATATCAATTGGTTTCTTATTAATTAAGTAAATGACTACCCCGATGATGACAGCAGTTGTCAGCAGGAAAAAAATACTGCCGGAATATCGAAATCTATTTTTTTTATCAGTTCCTTCTGTCATAATTGTTTACAAAAAAGCGGTCATCAGTGATGACCGCTGATAGATAGATTTTATGGCCATACTGGCGGAGGAGGAGGACCATCTCCACCGGAACCGGTTTTAGTGAAGTTTAAAGCAACCTGATAACTATTTGTAACTATTTTTTCTTCACCATTAACAAGCACTTTAATTGCTAATTGGTAGTCACCACTATATACACCATTTAAAACGGTGTTATATAGCTGAGAAGTTGTTGATCCGCTATAATCAAACTCCCAGTTGTTAGTATTGGATATACTTGTTAAATTAACATGAGAAATAACTGAGGCACCTTTAGTTAATGTACAATAAACGTTACCTTGATATAATTGTCCGGCTAATGCAGCAGAAGGAGTATAAACAACAGACTGACCCACAAAACTTAATGTTCCTAAATCACTTATTATCGGATTAGTGGTTGAACCTCCACCACCACACCCGGATATCATTAACGTTACAGTCAATGTCGCAAGCAAAAGTTTTAAAATTTTCATCATTTCTCCCGAATAAGGTATAATTTACCTGTCATCGCATCTATTTTATCAAATTTCTGACATTCGGCAAGGATTTTTTGCTAAAAAAGAATTATTTCAAAAAAAAATCTTAATTGCTGCGTACCATGCTTGACAATAGTTGTCAAAATAAGTAAACTTTCTTCTTGTGCAAAGGTTTCGGGCAAAGGTAAAGTTGATAAATCTATTGACAACGTCAATATACAAATAAAAAATGATATATAGTGAAGCAAGCTGGAGTGAACGAAAGTTCGCGCCTTGCTTCACTATTGTGCGTTTGTTTGACAACTGACCTTTTTTATTACCCGATTGTTCATTAGCCACTAAGGCTTTAGCGGAGGTATTCATGCGACCTGTAATCCGCGTCAAAGGACGCGCGCGGCAGCATGCCGAGCAAATCCCCAATCTGATAGAGATTCAGTTGAATTCTTATCAATGGTTTATCCGGGAAGGACTGCGCGATCTCTTCGATAACTTTTCGCCAATCGAAGATTATACCGGCAATCTCAGTTTGTCATTTCGCGAATATTCCACAGGGCAACCCAAGTTTGCCATCGAGGAATGTCGTGATCGCGACGCTACATATGAAGCGCCGTTAAAAGTAAGAGTTGAGTTGCGGAATAAGCAGACCGGCGAATTGAAGGAATCAGAAGTTTATCTTGGCGACTTGCCAATTATGACCGACACCGGTACATTCGTTATTAACGGTGCCGAGCGCGCTGTCGTAAGTCAGCTCGCACGCTCATCTGGTGTTTACTTTAAAGACAATCTGGACTATTCAGGTAAACTGCTTTTTAACGCCCAGGTTATTCCCAGCGAAGGTGCGTGGTTAGATTTTGAAACTGACAATAGCGGTATCATACACGTTAAAATCGGTCAGGCTCACAAATTCCCAGCCACTACTCTTTTGCGTGCATTGCATAGTGTAAGTAATGACCCTACATCTGGTTCAACTAACACCAGCAGCGACTTAAATATTCTTAACTTATTCGGAACCCTTAAAGAAATTGAATCACCAGCAGTTGAAATGATTCAAGGGCAGCGTTTAGGCTTGGATATAACTGACCTGACAACAGGTGAAGTTATATATGAAAAGGGTATTATTATCGAGCGTGAAGTTGCACGTAAAATTGTCAGCATGAACCTCGATAAAATATCGATCTTTGATATTTCTCAGACTATTTTAAATACTCTTGAAAAAGACCCGACACATGATGAAAACAGCGCGCTTATTGATATTTATCGACGTGACCGTCCAGGCGACCCGGTAACTCCGGAATTAGCCCGACAGCGTTTGATGTCTATCTTTAACGACCCGCGCCGGTATGACCTTGCAAAGGTTGGCCGTTTCATGATGAATAAGAAACTGGGTCTGGCTATTCCTGAAACATGTACAACATTAACTAAATCCGATGTTATTGCTATTATCAAATATCTGTTGAGATTAGAAAATGGCGATATGGAAGCTAATGTTGATGAAATCGATCACTTGATGAATAAGCGCGTTCGAAGCGTTGGCGAATTATTGCAAAATCAATTCCGCCTGGGCTTCTTAAGAATGGAGCGAATCATCCGTGAGCGTATGACCAGTCTTGACCCGGAAAGCATTACCCCGCAGGCAGTAATCAGCACAAAGCCGATTTCAGCCGCGATTAAATCTTTCTTTGGCTCATCACAGTTATCACAGTTCATGGACCAGACCAACCCGTTGGCAGAGCTTACTCACAAACGACGTTTATCAGCACTTGGACCGGGCGGTTTAAGCAGGCAGAGTGCAAAGCTGGAAGTACGCGACGTTCACCACTCGCACTACGGCCGCATTTGTCCTATTGAAACTCCTGAAGGTCCAAACATCGGTCTTATCGGTTCGATGGCTGTATATGGCAGAATGAATAAATATGGTTTCCTTGAGACACCTTACCGTATCGTAAAAGATGGTAAAGTAACTGATGAAATCGAATTTCTAACTGCAGACCAGGAAGAAGGCGAAAAAATCTATATCGTTCCGGCAACAACAACGATGGATCCAGAAGGTAAAATTATTCCTGATAAAGATAATATGGTCATTTGTCGACATTTATCTTCATATCCGCGTGTTAAGCCTGAACATGTTACTTATATGGATACTTCACCAAAACAGACAGTATCGGCAGCAACTTGTTTGATTCCTTTCCTTGAGAACGATGACGCAAACCGCGCATTGATGGGCTCAAACATGCAACGCCAGTCTGTACCTTTGGTAAAAACTGATGCCGCATACGTTATGACTGGTTTAGAAGACCGAGCCGCTCAAGACTCTGGCGCAGTAATTGTTGCCCGAGCCGCTGGTCGCGTAACTCTGGTTGACTCCGGTCGTATTCAAGTAACCCGCGCAAATGGCGATGTTGATAAATATCGTTTGAGCACATTCCTGCGCAGCAACCAGGCAACCTGTATTAATCAGAAGCCATTAGTTGAAGCAGGACAATACGTGCGCAAAGGTCAGCCATTGGCAGACGGTCCATGTACCAGTGAAGGCCACCTTGCTTTGGGTAGAAATGTTCTTGTAGCATTTATGCCATGGGAAGGTTTTAACTATGAAGACGCTATCATCCTTAGCCAGCGCGTGGTGAAAGATGATGTATATACTTCAGTTCATATTGAAAAATATGAACTGGAAGCACGAGAAACTAAAGTAGGTCCAGAAGAGATAACCCGCGATATTCCAAACGTTGGTGAAGAAGCCCTGAAAGATTTGGATGAAGATGGCGTTATCAGAATCGGTGCGGAAGTTCGCGCTGAAGATATTCTGGTAGGTAAAGTTGCTCCAAAAGGCCAGGAAGAATTAACATCAGAAGAAAAGCTGGTTCGTGCTATCTTCGGTGAGAAAGCTGCAGAAATGCGCGATACCTCACTGCGGGTTCCACATGGAGAAAAAGGCAAGGTAGTTGATGTTAAGCGTTTCAGCCGCAAAAAATTCAAATGCAACCGCTGTGCTGCAGAATATCAGTTGGGCAAAGCAGAAACCCGCAATTATTGCGACCGCTGCGGTTCCGATCTGGTAGCAGAAAATGGCGATGATTTGTCACCGGGTGTAAACCAGATGGTGCGTGTGTTTGTAGCACAACGCCGTAAGGTGATGGAAGGCGACAAAATGGCAGGACGACATGGTAATAAAGGTGTCGTATCAAGAATTCTGCCGGTTGAAGATATGCCGCACATGCCGGACGGCACTCCAGTTGATATCGTATTGAATCCACTGGGTGTACCTTCCCGTATGAATATCGGTCAAATTATGGAAACCCACCTTGGCGTTGCCGCTAATGACTTGGGATGCAGCTTCGAAAACCCGATTTTCGAAGGCGCGAAAGAAGATGAGATTCTCGTTTATTTCGCCATCACTATGCATCAGCGTCGCCGTCAGATTCTGCAAACCTATCTTAATGAAGATTTGCAGTTAGATACAGAACCTTATGCTGACCATTTAGAGACAGAGCAGTTAATTAAGAAAATTCGAAAATTGACTTTACCTGAACTTCGTCAGTATGTTGAGGATTTAAAGACTAACTTTAATACTTATGTCAAAGATGCTGCGATTCGTCTTGTAGATGAAATGGAGAATGAAGATCCATTTGAACGAATTACAGTTAGCGAATTATCTGTTGAGGATTGGAATAATTTATCAACAGAAGCTAAAGTTGATGCTTTAAATACCGAGATCCATGCCAGAATGGTAAGCAGATTAGGATTTGATGATACCACCGGAAAAACTATGCTGTATGACGGCAGAAACGGTGAAGCATTTGACCAGCCGGTTACAGTAGGTTTCTGTTACATGATGAAACTCGTCCACCTGGTTGACGACAAGATTCATGCACGGTCTACCGGACCATACAGCCTTGTGACTCAACAGCCACTCGGCGGTAAGGCGCAATTCGGTGGTCAGCGGTTTGGAGAAATGGAGGTTTGGGCACTTGAAGCTTATGGTGCTGCCCATACCCTGCAGGAAATCCTTACCATCAAATCTGACGATGTTATGGGACGTGTTAAGACTTACGAATCAATTGTTAAAGGGGACAACATTAACGAGCCGGGTATACCTGAATCGTTCAAGATCCTCATTAAAGAATTGCAGTCGCTGGGTCTACAGATAATTGTTGAGAATTCTGAAGAAGGCGTTATCGACCTGGAAGTAGAACAGGAAGAGAATCGCAGCTACCGTAACTCACAATAATTTAATATAACCACCGCGTCTTGGGGCGCGCGTGCAAACGCGGTGGTTTATCAATATTCGCGCAATGCAGTGAAATGATTACTGCATCGGGAACCAAAATCGAGGGGTGTACAACGTGACTCAACACACTGGTGGTGGTTCCGGACTGGCCAACTTTGACCAGATCCGTATTGGACTTGCCTCGCCTGATGAAATTCGGCGCTGGTCTCGCGGCGAAGTAAAAAAGCCCGAGACAATTAACTATAGAACTTTTAAGCCTGAACCTGATGGCTTATTCTGTGAAAAGATCTTTGGACCTACCCGTGATTGGGAATGTCATTGCGGAAAATATCGCAAGATTAAGTTCAAAGGTGTTGTTTGTGACCGTTGCGGCGTTGAAGTGATGCGCGCAAAGGTACGTCGGGAACGCATGGGACACATCGAATTAGTGGCCCCGGTTGCGCACATCTGGTACTTGAAAAATGTACCAAGTCCGATGTCTCTTTTGCTTGACCTATCACCGCGGCCATTGGAAAAAGTTCTCTATTTCGCATCATACATTGTTACTTATGTAAACTCTGATTTGATGGTAAAATATGGCGAACAGATTCGCAATGCTGTAGAACGACGCAAGCATGAACTTGACCTTGCCCTGCAAGACCACATTACTTCCATTCAGGAACAGTTTGTTACTGATATGGATGAAATGTTGGAACTGGCAGTAAACGAACGCAATAAAATGGAAAGCCAGCGTGATGAGCGAATCAATTATGAACGAAAACAGATTGAAGATCGCAAAAACGACATGGACAATGCACTTCGTTTATTAATGGGCCAGAATCTTGACGTTGCACCCGGCATCACTTTAAAACAGTTATTAACCGAGCCTGAGCATCGTTCATTAAGTAGCCTGGCAGAAGAAATTGATAATATCTTCATTCTGCTGCGCGAAGATGACCATAGCGAATATATCGATGAAATCAATGACGATACTAAAATAGATGGTCAATGCAGTGGTGTGCGTATTCTCGTTCGCGATAATGACACTGATACTGCAAAGACCCTCATCATTTCACAGACTGGCGCCGATGCTATCAAAGCATTGCTTCGCCAGATTAAGATGGAAGATGAGAGCCGGGCATTGCGCCAGAAGGTTAAAGAAATTACCGGACCGCGTCGTCTCCGCGCTATTAAACAGTTAACAATTGTTGACCATTTTATGAAGTCGAAAAATCGTCCTGAATGGATGATTCTTGATGTAGTACCGGTTATTCCACCAGAACTGCGCCCGATGGTACAACTTGATGGCGGCCGTTTTGCTACTTCTGACTTGAATGATTTGTATCGACGTATCATTAACCGCAATAATCGTCTGAAGAAAATTAAAGACCTGCGCGCACCAGAATCAATTATTAACCATGAAAAGCGTCTGTTACAGGAAGCTGTTGATGCATTAATTGATAACAGCCGCCGCAGTCGTCCGGTTACCGGCAGCAATAACCGTCCGTTGAAATCCCTTTCCGATATGTTGAAAGGTAAAGATGGACGATTCCGAAAGAACCTGTTGGGTAAACGCGTAGACTATTCCGGTCGTTCTGTAATCGTTGTAGGTCCCCATCTTAAATTAAATCAGTGCGGTTTGCCGAAAGAAATGGCTTTGGAGTTATTCAAACCATTTGTAATGAAGCGACTGGTACAGAAAGGTCTTACAGGTAACGTTAAGACTGCTAAGAAAATGGTTGACCGTATGCGACCTGAGGTTTGGGATGCGTTGGAAGAAGTGATTGCGGATCATCCCGTAATGCTCAACCGCGCGCCAACCCTTCACCGTTTAGGTATTCAGGCATTCGAACCGGTACTTGTAGATGGTAAAGCTATTCAGCTTCACCCGCTGGTATGTACCGCTTTTAATGCTGACTTTGACGGCGACCAGATGGCAGTACACGTACCGTTATCAACATCAGCACAGGCAGAAGCCCGCATATTGATGATGTCAACGGAAAACCTGTTCTCGCCTGCACATGGCAAGCCAACAATGACACCAACCCGTGACATGGTTCTTGGTATTTACTACATTACCATGAAAGGGCTGAAAAACGGATTAGGTACCGGTAAAACATTCCCATCTGCACAGGAAGCAATGCTTGCCTATGAAACAGGAATGATTTCACTGCATGCTGAAATTTTAGTTAGAATCAATGGGGCGTTAACCCATACAACAGTTGGACGTTTGATTTTCAATACAATCCTGCCTCCAAAACTGCAGTATCTTGACCGCGTTGTTGACTCTGGTGAAATGGCGAATATTATCCGCATGTGTTATGACGCATACGGACAGGGACGCACTGTTAAATTGCTGGATGATTTGAAAGAAATCGGTTTCAAATACTCAACCATTTCTGGTATTTCAATAGCAATGACCGACATGGACGTTCCACACGCAGACCGAGAATTAATTATCGGC
>JBIJDE010000594.1:0-2997 GCA_044344305.1 Armatimonadota bacterium | reverse complement strand
CTGAAGCAAGAGTAAACCTGACTAATGAGCGATTCGAAGAAGGTAATATATCTGAAGGCGAACGCGCACAGACAGTTTGCGATTTGTGGATGAAAGCGGCAGATGATGTAGCTAACTCATTGCTTAAAAATCTTGACCCGTTCAACCCACTGTTGATGATGTCAAACTCCGGTGCTCGTGGTTCGAAAAGACAGCTTGCACAGCTTGCCGGTATGCGCGGATTGATGACCGACCCATTTGGACGTTTCATTGAAGACTTGCCTATTAAGTCAAACTTCCATGAAGGTCTTAACGTTTTGGAATATTTCGTATCCACTCACGGTGCTCGAAAAGGTTTGGCTGACACCGCTCTTCGTACTGCTGACGCTGGTTACCTTACCCGCCGTATGGTAGACGTTGCTCAGGATGTTATCGTTCGTGGTCATGACTGCGGTACTGTAAATGGTATCGAGGTTGGTGCTATTCGTGATAGACATGAAGAAATCGAGCCGTTGGATCGTCGAATCGAAGGCAGAATTGCCAACGAAGACATTTATGACCCATTCACTGGCAAATTGATTCTTCGCAGAAACCAGGAAATTAGCAACCGTTCATTACCTGCATGTACAACATCAAAATGCGATGGCGTATTAAAACGTGCGTGGCAATGTCCGAATTGTGATTCTATAACTACTGAAGATGAATATAAAGAGATGGTTTCCAGCTTAACCTTCGGGGAAAGCAAAGAAGACGAACTCGAAAGAAGCTTAGGGGAAGACATTAATCTTGATGATGATTCTCCCAAAGATGAAATCTCTGCTGAACAAGCTGAATTAGAAGAAGAAGCAGCCGCTGAAAAAGAAGATTTGGCATTAAGGATGGAAGCATCTATCCCGAACGAACTGTGTCCACATTGTCAGACACAGGTTGTAGAGATTGCTATTTGTGCTGATTGTGATACTCATTTCCGTCGTGCTGACCTTGAGTCGCCATTGGCAACTATTCGTCGAATTGTTCGTGATATCGAAATGTTTAACGAAAGTGAACGCGATGCACGTAATGATAAATATCTAACTGAAAAAGCAGCTATTGATCCATTTAGTGGAAAAGTAATTGTACAGTTAGGTAAAAAAGCAACCGAACCACAGAAGCAGCAATTAGCGGAAATACGCCGCAAATTGCGCAGCATGGGTGGGCTGGCTACCGCTAAGGTGCCAATTCGATCATTGCTTACCTGCGACTTGCGTCAGGGTATCTGTGCAATGTGTTACGGTCGCGACCTGGCAACCGGCAGATTAGTTGAAGCCGGAGAAGCAGTGGGTATCATTGCGGCTCAGTCAATTGGTGAACCTGGTACACAGTTAACCATGCGTACTTTCCATACTGGTGGTGTTGCTGGTCAATACCTTACAGGTGTAGCAAACGTTAAAGACCAACGCGTAAAAACATTGCAACAGTTGCACGATGACATTAACCGCGGTCGAGTTAATCTCGGGGTGGAAATGACAGAACGCGAAAAAGTTAAACAGATTCAGAAGATGGTTAAGGTTATGGAACAGCAAGTTTCTGGTCTGTTGCGTGTTGTTGAGTTGTTCGAAGCACGAAAACCAAAAGGTCAGGCAATTATCACTGAATATGATGGATTGATTGCCAAGATTGACGCCAGTGGTGGTGGTCGTACCGTACACGTTCATGTGGAATTTACAACCAGTAATGAAAATGTAATCGGCAGATTGCTGGCAACCGATGTTAAAGACCCGTTAGATGACAAAGTATTGTATGATGCAGGTAAAGAGGTAACTCCTCCTGTTTTAGCCAAGTTGCGCCAAGCGGGTGTTGATAAAGTCTATTCAATTGAAAAATACATGGTACCTCACCGTGGTAACCTTCGCGTAGATGAAGGCGATCTTGTGAAAGCCGGTAACCCGTTAACTGAAGGGCCGCTGGAACCACAGGAACTATTGAAGAAACGCGGACCACGTGATGTACAGGAATATTTAGTACAAGAAATTCAGCGCGTTTATCGCAGCCAGGGTGTTGATATTAATGATAAACACGTTGAAACTATTGTTAGACAAATGTTGAGAAAACGAAAAATTTCTGAACCAGGTGACGCTGATTTCCTGCCGGGTGATGTTGTCGATCGTTTCAAATTTGAAGAAGAAAATATCAGAGTTCGTGAAGCTGGTGGAATCGAAGCGCAGGCTGACTGGCAACTGCTGGGTATTACCGAGGCATCACTCGCCACTGATTCATTCTTATCAGCAGCCTCTTTCCAGAAAACAACGCGTGTACTTACTGATGCTGCTATTGAAGGCAAGATTGACCATCTGGTCGGCTTGAAAGAAAATGTAATCATCGGTCGTCTTATTCCTGCCGGTACCGGTATGGATAGATACAAAGCATTGCGTCTATTGTCTCCTGGTGGAGAAGTTGCACGGCATGAAGAAGACGATTCATTCGGTGATAATGATCTGATGGAAAGATTGCTTGAAGATACTGACCACGATCAGGATATTATGGCCGTTGAAGGTGAAGATATGGCACAATTGATTGGCAATATGACAGGGATAGCAGATGACGAAGAAGAAACATTAGCCGGGTTTAATATAGAAGAATATAATCTGGATGATAATAATGATATGTATGCATCAGGAGATGATACCGCAATTTAGGATTGTTGCATAAAAATAATGAAACGCCGATAGCTTATGCTATCGGCGTTTTTTTTATATTTTAGATTTTTATAAAAAAAATTAAAAAAATGCAAATACCAATATTGCATATTGGTGTAAATAGTGATATATTGATTAAGATAATTTGAAATTAGAGTTTTATGGCTTTTACTTAGTTATAGAAAAGTAAGAGTCGAATATTAAAAATGGTGGAGGTATTTAAAATGTTCAATTTGAACAAAACAAAAATCGGTCCGAAATTAATCGGCGGTTTTGTCATCGTTGCGCTTATCGCGCTGGGTATCGGGTTATATGGCATAATCAATTTGAAGAAAGCCGATGA
>JBIJDE010000247.1:0-7050 GCA_044344305.1 Armatimonadota bacterium | reverse complement strand
AGCTGGTACCGCTGTCTCGAAGCATTAACCTGCGCTTTGGCTCGCTCATACATGAGTGTTTAGAACACTGGCACCAGCATCAGGATATCGCTGCTGTCCAGGAACTTATAGACCGGACTTGTATTCAGCGCACTCATGATTTAGATGTAAAACAAGCCTGGCACCTGGCATCTGCCATGATGATGGGATATGTTATGCGATATCCAGATGAGAAGTTTACAGTCATTGATGTTGAGCGTGTTTTCTCCGGAATCATCACTAACCCGGTCAGTGGGAAACCGTCCCGCACCTTCATGCTGGCCGGGAAAATTGATGGACTTGTGGAGATAGATGGCGAGACATTCTTGCTGGAACACAAAACTACAGGATGCCTGGATAGCTCATATCTGGAGAAATTATGGATGGATTTCCAGCTGCAGCTCTACGCTCATGCACTGGAGATGTATGAAGGTATCAAGGTTGCCGGTGCTATTTATAACATTCTGGTGAAATCAAGACTGCACCAAGGACAAGGTGAAACGGAAATGGAATTCCAGCAGCGGGCAGCGGAACTATCCGCGAAAAATAAATCTGGCAAAAGCACGGCAACCCGCAAGCTTCCAGAAGCGGATAGAGATTTCCAAGCGCGATTGCGAGCTAAATATGTTGAGCCGGAAATGTTTCACCGGGAAGTACTGTACTTCTCCCGCGACCAGATGCATGAAGTTGCTTCAGAATTATGGCTCCTTACCCAACAGTTTTTGGAAGCCAGAAAGAATGGCTGGTTCATCCGCAACACAGCTTATTGTTTTAACTACGGCACGCCATGTGCCTATTACCCTCTGTGCCGGGCCAATGGTGCCCAGCATGTAATCGACAACCTGTATGAGCATCGCCAGCCGCATGAAGAATTATTTGCGACAAATGATGATGCTGACACAACACCGGTATTTTAACTAAAAGGAGAAGAAGGTAATGTTACCTACTACCAAAACACCACCCAAACAGGACCTGGCTGATATCAGCTTGCTGTTGTATTCGCAACCCAAATTTGGGAAATCAACATGGTGTTCCCAGGCTGATGGAGCGCTGTTTCTGGCAACAGAAGCAGGATTGAATCATCTGGAAACATATCAGGTGCCTATTGCGACATGGGATGACCTGCTGAATGCTTGCGCTGACATCGCCCGCGGCGAACATCCTTTCCGCACTGTTATTATCGATACAATCGATAATGCTTTTCGTCTCTGTACAGAGCACGTTTGTGCTCAATTAGGGGTTCGTCATGAAAGTGAACTTCCGTTTGGACGCGCTTATGGTCAAATCGCCAACGAGTTTACTCGCGTGATTACTAAGCTATCAATGCTGCCGTATGGACTATATCTTGTATCTCATGCAAAGCAGGAAACTGTGGAAACCCGGACAGGGAATATCGTTCGCACCGTTCCTACTCTTCCTGAAAAAGCTCGCAAAATAGTGCTTGGACTCGTCGATCTCATTCTTTATCTCGATATGGAACCGTATCGCGGTGAAGATGGCGACACCCAGTATCGCCGCGTCATTCGCACCAAACCTACTGCCAATTATGAAGCTGGTGACCGCACTGGTAAATTGCCGGAAACTTTGCCGCTGGACTATCAGGCTTTCGTCGATGCTTTCACTACCGATCCATTCCAAAATCAATAATCTTCAAAAGGAGAAGAAAAGATGAGTAATCAAGACTACGCTGCTGACCTCGCCCAATTGGACGATGTTTACAAAGATGTAGAACCAGCTGAGAAAAAAGAGCTGGATGACGTTCCGCCAGGCCGTTATCAGGCCTTTATTGACCGTGCATATCTCGACCGTGCGAAAACCAGTGGTCGCTTAATGCTGAAGTGGGAACTGGTAATTGCCATTGGCGATTATAAAGGTCGCCGCTTATTCCGCAACAATATGGTGGAAACGGCGGACAACATGCGCTGGCTAAAAACCGACTTGCAGACCGCCGGGGTCACTATAGAAAAACTGTCCGACCTGCCAATTAATTTAGATTCGCTCATTAATGTAATGCTTGATGTTACCGTTTCTATCAAAGGTAAAGGGGACCAGGCGTCCACTAACGTTTACATTAATAAGCGGGTAGATCGCAGTGAAGAAACTAATAGTGCTGCAAATGCACCCAAGCCAGCAGCCACGACATCAGCCAGATCAGGAGGGAACCGTGGACTGTCAAGCTTCTAAGCCTGTGATAGTAGTCGATACGCGGGAGAAGCATCCATATACCTTTGGTATCAATGGTTCGAGGAGTGTCGTTCATGCGGCACTCCTGGCCGGAGATTATAGTTTGCAAGGTTATGAAACGCAAATCGCAATCGAACGGAAATCCCTCGACGACTATGTGCAGACTATTATTCACTCCCAGGATCGCTTTAGCAGAGAATTAACCTTGCTGCGCACTTATCCACGTGCATGGATTGTCGTTGAAGCGACACTGGACGATATATTGCAGGGACGGTATACATCACGAACACACCCGAATTCTGTATTGGCATTAACGGCATCCATCATGACGCGCTATGGAATTCCAGTGTTATTCGCTTCGGATCGTCCCAGTTCTATTGCTTTGGTGGAATCACTGCTCATGCAATGGTACGCGGGGCAACAAGAAGGAAGGTAATATGCCAACACAAATGGCACCAGCTTTAGAAGAAATAGTTATGAAGGGGAAGGTTGTCCACCTGTTTTATAAATCACCAGAATTTACTGCTGGGGTATTAAAGCATGTCAGCGAAGGCAAAGTTCGTTTCAATGGTAAATTCATGGTTAGTGAAGGTGATGATATTTCATTGGTAGGACACTGGACCACTCACCCACAATATGGCCGGCAGTTCATAGCCAGCGGTTTGAAGCAGGAATTGCCCATTGATGTTGATGGATTGGCGCACTACCTAGCAACTGAACCGGCCTTCCATAAGATCGGTGCCGTCAAAGCCCGCTTAATTGCTGAAGCATTTGGTGGAAATTTCGATAACATCATTCGCGAAGAGGCATGGAAAGTGGCTAAGGTTGCAAATTTATCAATTGCCACTGTCGATACTTTGTGTACTGAATGGTTAAAGCGATCGGAAATAAATGCGCTTAGCAGCTGGCTGGGGAGTTTTGGTTTGACGCATCGTCAGATTACCAGGATGGTAGAACATCTGGGGCATAATGCGAAGGCGATTCTTATGGATAATCCGTATGAATTATGTCAGGCACTACCGGGATTTGGTTTCAGTCGAGTAGATGAAATAGCGCAGAAAATTGGTATCGAAAAAGAACATCCTGCTCGTATTACAACAGTTTTTAAGCACTTACTGTTAAGAGCTGAGCAAGACGGTCACTGCTGGCTTGAAGAGAATATAGTCTTAAATGATGCTTATAAATTGCTATGTTTAGATTCATTGCACGCACATAGACTAATTGCTGACATGCTGGATAAAGAAGTGGAAGCTGGACGTCTGTTTAGATATGACGGTGGTGGTCGTTTTGTAATTGCGCTGCCTTCACTTGCTGAAAGAGAATTAGATATACTGCGCAAGATAGCAAGCCAAAGTAACAAAAGATCTGAAATTTTAGATCTTTGGAATGAACTCCTTGATGAAGAAGCTGTTTTGTTAAATCCAAGTCAACGAGAAGCAGCTTTAATGGCATATCGATGTAAAATATCGCTAATTACTGGTGCTGCAGGGTCTGGCAAATCATACACCATTGCTGCTATCTATCGAACTTTTAACCGTTTATTGGGTGATGGACATGTAGTCTTAGCGGCACCAACTGGCAAAGCCGCTAAGAGATTGGAAAGCTTATGTGGAGTTGAAGCAAAAACAATTCATCGTTTGTTGGAATATAACACTACTACCTGGGGACGTAATAAGAATAACCCAATCACTGAGAAGGTGATCATCACTGATGAAATGAGTATGACCGATGTTCATTTAATGTGGCATTTACTTGATGCTATAGATTTTAATACAACACAATTAATCATAGTTGGAGATAACAATCAGCTGCCACCAGTCGGTCCCGGGAATATTCTGCGTGACTTATTGATGCAACAATTACTGCCAACTGTTGTACTTGACCAGGTAGTTCGCCAAGCTGGTGTTTTGAAAGAAAATTGCACAGCTATCTTAAATGGTAATGTTCGTGAAACTTCAGATGGTGTAAATGGCGTGCTACGTCCATGGTACTTAATAGATGATTGCCGTGGGGAACAGGTAGTGTTGGAATATCTGGAACGAATTATAAGTGATGTTATACCGCAATTAGGGTTAGACCCGGTGCAGGATATACAGGTATTAACTCCAACAAACAAAGGCCCACTTGGTACCCGTTCATTAAATATATTGATTCAGCGCATTGTACAAGATAAAAAATTTAATGTACAGGTGCCGCCAGTTCCCGACCATCACCGTCCCATGTTATTTATTGGCGATAAAATTATGCAAGTGCGAAACAATTATAAATTGGATTTGATGAATGGAGCTATTGGGATTGTAGAAGATATTGCTTTTATTGAGGATGAAAATACCGAACAAATGGTAGAAACATTAATACTTAACTTTGATAGACGCAGGGTGTATATCCCCAGAAAATCAGAAGATGCAGATGACTTGATGCTTGCATACGCTTCTACCGTGCATAAAAGTCAAGGATCGGAATTTCCGGTAGTTATAGCGATAGTGCACCGTGCGCAATCATTTATGCTTAATCGGAACCTGCTCTACACTGCCGTCACGCGAGCGCAGAGGTCAGCCATCATATTGGGTGATGCTGTCGGAGTAAGGTGTGCAATTGATCGGCGTGATGTTAATGCTCGTAAAACATTTTTATCGCTGGTCAATCCTAAATATGCATTTAAAGGAGGCATCATTTGAAATTTAATAATTAAACCATACCACGGTCACAGTAACACACATTAAGAAAATCATCATTAAACAAGGAGACACACATGCAATTGCATGAAATTAAAGAATATTATCGCCAGATCACCTCTGTTGATATCGGCGAAGTTGCTCGTGAACTTTTAAGTTCACATATTACCGAGAATGGGGATTCAGTCATTCATATTGATTGTCCCCGCCACCACTCCACCAGCGGTAAATCGCTACATGTGGAAGTTGATAAACAGCTCTGGCGCTGTTGGGGATGCGGAATCAGCGGCGACGTATTGCAATTGGTGGAATTTGTCCGCCACGGCGTTGTTACCACTGGCGTTGCAGGTACAATGACGGAAACCCATCGAGACGCTCGAAATTGGCTAGCCGATAAAATTGGTTTACCCAAACTGTCACACATGGGATTGTCAGATGAAGAGATTAAAAAAGTTGAAATGCAGGAAGCTAATCTGCAGAGTGCCCGACGGGTTCTCACTGCGACAGCTGATTGGTATCATGCACGGTTGATGGAAAACAGTGAGATGATGGCCTGGTTAAAAAAACAATATGCTTTCACTGAAGAGACAATAGTGAAGCACAATATCGGTTTTTCAGATATTAATGGTTTACGAGATCATCTGTACGGTCTAAATTTCACTACTGATGAGTTATTGGCCAGTGGATTATTCCGGCCTAATGAGATTAATGATGAACGAAAAGTGCTGCCGTTTTTTAATCAGCGCATAATGTTTCCATACCTGAGTCAGGGCCGCGTCACCTATTTCATTGGACGCAAATGCCCGGTGACTCCGGAAGACAAATGGGAAAGTGGTAAGTATAAAAAATTGCCAACCTATGACCCAGAAAAGAAAACATGGATTGCTGCAGGCATTGAAAATAATCAATTATTCAATGAGGACTGCCTGTTAAAACGTCCGTCCCAAGTTATTATTACTGAAGGAATCACTGATTGTATAACATTGATTAATCAGGGATTTAACTGTGTAAGTCCGGTGACTACTAATGTTCGTCAGGATGATTGGGATAGATTGCTGCCTCAACTGCGAGGTGTTAAAAATGTAGTAATCTGCCAGGATAATGAGATATCTGAAGCGGGATGGCAAGGTGCTTTGAAAACAGCACGACATCTGGAAAGAGCCGGCATCAGCTGTCGGATAGCTGTATTACCATTAAATGATGAGCAAATAGCTGCCCGCAAGGTTTTGAGTGAAAAGTTCAAGATAAATGAAACTGTAGGTCAGAAATCACTCCAGGCAAAGTTGCTAAATAATACCATTGAAGAAAAAGAAGAAGCAAAACAATTATTAGAAAAAGCGAAGATTGATATCTGCAGTTACTTTGTCAGTGGACATACAGCAGAAGATTTTGAGCAAATATTGCGTGAAGCAAAAAGCAGTGTCGAATATGCTATAGCAACAGTATTAACGGATACTTCAGCTGCAGATCGTATGTCTCAAGTAGATGATATCTTAATACAGATTTCATATCAGCCCGAGTTAGAACACGACCGTTTATTGAGATTATTACAGTTACAATTGGGAAATGAATACCGTTTGGCCGCTTTAAGAAACAGGTTAAAAAATTGCCGACAGGCCATAAAGAATACCCAAATAGAATCGCAGAAAACTCAAGCTGTTGATATTGAAGATGACTCTACATTCACTATAGGTCGGCACCGCTACCGAATAACAGATAATGGTATTGTCCGGGAAACATTACGGGAGACATCGCAGGGGATAGTGTTATCAGCACCGGAGAGCTTAACAAACTTCCACATCAAAATTGATCAGCAAATATATCACGATGACGGAGAAATACATGCAGACGGTACTACCATCTCTGAAACTTCAATGCACGGTGAGATTATTGGCGCTGACTGGCGGAAACCGTTTCACATCAAAGGCAGTGAATGGGGTTCAAACTCCGATTTATCGCGTAAAATAACTGCATCAGCATTGCAGCAGGCAGTTTTTTCCACCAGACATCTTGATGATATCAGACTTGTAACACCACTGATGTCAAAAGATGTATCCAGTGAATTAGTTTATACTGTCTTTGGACATCATGCTGTTGCAGGATTTGTATCACCTACAACAACTATATGTGATGGCGAAATAATTCCGACAGTATCTACAAATACTTCAGTTGA
>JBIJDE010000245.1:0-7086 GCA_044344305.1 Armatimonadota bacterium | reverse complement strand
CGAAAACTGCAATTGAAATCTGTTGAAATAATCCAATATATCATTAATTGCGGATTACCATTCATGCCTGCGTCAAAAGCGATAATGGGAATGATTGGCATAGAAAGCGGGCCAACCAGATTGCCGCTTCAATCGTTAACTCAACAACAGATTGATAATTTTCGCATAGGACTTGAAAAGATAAATTTCTTTGAATATGCGTGCAAGTAAGTGTGGGGAATATTGTAATGGCTTTACGAATAATGCCGGTTGGTGATTCTATCACCCGCGGTACATATTTAAAAACATATTCAAATGGACCCTATAAGGGACAGGCTATTGGCTTGCCAAATCCAGATGGTGGTGGTTGGCGAAAAATCCTGCAGGATAAACTTCGCTCCGCTAATGTCTGTTTTGAGTTTGTCGGTGAATTAAATTATCACGCGTTTGGCAATGATGGTATTATTGACCCCACATTTCAACCACATCATCATGGTTTGGCTGGTTTTGGAAACAAAAATATTTTATCCGGCGGAATAGTGCCGACGCCACAAGATGTTTTGGATGCAAACAATGTTAAGGAAATATCTGTTCCTGATATAACAACTGCTATAAAAAAACATCAACCAGATATCATATTATTAATGTCCGGTGCCAATGGGTTTAATGCTGACGCCAGAGATGTCTTAATTAAAACAATCAGTAAAACTTTTCAGGGCTATCTTTTTGTTGCATCTATTACTCCACAAAAACCACCACGGGACGGTTATGAAAATGTATTGTCATATAACCGATCATTGCCTGATTTCATCTCGTCATTGCAGCAAGACGGCATAAATGCAAATTTCGTTGATATGTATTCAGCATTATCATACGATGATATAACAAACGATGGTGTACATCCAAACGCGAATGGTATGACAAAAATTGCTGAAACCTGGTTTGCCGCATTAAAACGAGTAGTTTTAGTTACATTAAATAAATTGGAGATGAATAATGAATAGTTAGATAAGATATTAATTAACGAACAACTTATTAATTTAGATGCAGTACCGGAAGATTTAATAGCTGATACAATTTTTGGGTTGATATTAGCTTATAATATAACTACTGGTCAGGTTCACAGATTTTATCCAGTATAACTGGAAAAATATAAAAAGGAGAAAAACTATGAAAACCAATCAAAAAGGTTTCACCCTCATCGAATTGTTGGTCGTGATAGCTATAATTGCTGTCCTCGCCGCAATTCTGTTCCCGGTCTTTGCACGGGCGCGGGAGAAGGCGCGGCAGACGACGTGTACCAGCAACCAGCGGCAGATTGCGGCGACATTGCAGATGTATGTACAGGATCACGAAGAAACATTACCATCCTCAGGTACGGTATGGAGCGATATTGAAGTTGACCCGGGAGTGCTGATATGTCCGACGAAAGGGAAAGTCACACCAAACGGGTATGGTTATTACGAGTCCCGCTCCGGGCAATCGATCGGCAGTATTCCAGACCCGTCCAGTGCCGGACTGACGGCGGATTGCGGCAGCAGTAGTTATACCAACATAATTGGAAATCTGGGCAATTGCGAGAAGAGACATAGCGGCAAGGCACTGGTTAGTTATGTCGACGGCCATGTAACCGCCGTGGATACTCCACCGTTGATTTGGGCCACCCCGCCCGTGCTAGGCGTAAAATTGCAGTTAGACGCATCTGCCGGAGTGACGAAAGACAGCAACAACAAAGTATCCGCCTGGGCGGACCAGAGTGACACCGGCGCCAGTGCAAGCCAGACGACGGGTAGCAAGCAACCAACCTATAACGCGACTGGAATGAATGGGCGTCCCAGTCTGACATTCAATGGCAGCTCGACTGTTCTGGCGATCGGACCGATAGCAGCGTTCAACGTAGGGACATTTAGCTGGTTTGTTGTTGCCAAAACAGCAGATATTACCTCAACGAAAGTGCTGCTCCGTTCATCGTATACATCTTGTTCATCATTATGGGGTACCTATGTTACTGGTGGAAATTGGCAAATGAGCGCGCGCAGTGCCAGTCCAACTAACACTAATCTTGCTGCCTCCATGCCTGCCACCACGTCGCCGGCAATCCTTGCTGCCACCTGGAATAATGCTACAGGCACCGTCAAAGGGTACGTAAATGGCAATAAGGGTACAGATGTGTTAGGGGCGAACCACAACCCATCAGGGCATCTGGCTACGAAAATCGGTGAGGATATCAGCATGTATTACCTCGGCGAGATTGCTGAAATTATCGTCTACGCCAATGTCCTCAGCGACGGTGAGCGCACCAGAGTTGAGTATTATCTCAGGGATAAATACGGATTATAATGCGTGATGATATAACAGTGTATAAATTAAGGAAAAACGTGATGAATACACGCGACAGATTTATTAATACTTGTCTGCATCAACCGACCGATCGGGGTGTTATCTGGCAGGAACGTTTCTGGCCGGAAACCTGGCAACGCTGGCGTAGTGAAGGCATGCCTGACAATTACGATTTTGGTTGGGATTATAACGATGACCGTGACTCCATGGGAACGTTGGGTATTAATCTCCTATTTATTCCCGCGTGGGAAACCGGGATAATCAATGACGAGGGTGAGACTCAATTGGTGCGCGATGAATATGGCGTTATAAAGCGAGTATTTAAAAATAAAAGCGGTATGCCGCAATTCGTTTCATTTCCTGTCAGTAATAGAGCTGATTGGGTTAATTTACGTGAAAGACTGGCCGCTGATGCTCCCGGACGTATTCCTGCGGACTGGGATGTCCGGGTTCAACGCGCCAATACCGCTGACTTTCCTATCACCTTTGGTGGTTCTCACTTGTGTGGATTCTTCTCTTTTTTACGGGAATTATTAGGTGATGAAGTTTACTACATGTTCTATGACGACCCGGCTTTGCTACATGAAATGCTTTCGTTTCAGGCGGAGCGGCTCTCTATTTTGTTGCGTCGGGCAGCAAGTGATGTCCGCATCGACCGACTCTTCATCTGGGAAGACATGGCTTATAAAACCGGACCACTCATCAGTCCTGAATTATTCAGGGAATTCTTATTAGAACCATACAAACAATATATAGCTGTCGCTCGCGATTGTAATATTTCAATCATTGATGTCGATTCGGACGGCAATATTGAATCATTAATTCCATTATGGCTGGAAGCAGGGGTGAATATGCTGCACCCGTTCGAAGTGGCTGCCGGTATGGATATAGTCAAGACAAAACGCGAGTATGGCAACCGTCTGGCAGTGCGCGGCGGGGTAGACAAGCGCGCCTTGGCCGCGGGTACCGACGCCATCGATCGTGAACTCGAACGCATTCGTCCGGCCATTGAAGCCGGCGGGTGTATCCCCGCCGTGGATCACAGCGTACCGCCCGATGTATCATGGGAGAATTTCCAGTATTATCTAAAGCGCCGGGTAGAATTGCTGGGACACGTCGACTGAAGGAATTAACAATCGTTCCAATCCGTTCAACCATAATAAAAAATGAAAGAAATGAGGTAAGACATGTCTGATATTAAACTGCTCACCGAAACCACCATCGCCCACCGGATCATCCACTTTAACCGGCTCCCCGCTGGTCTGCGGGTGGATGAAAAACTGGCGCTGGTGCTGGCCGACCCGGCTATAACCGGCCAAATCGTCCATGTCGCCACTGGAAGTTTATTTGAAACTCGCGCGACAAAAACTCCTAATGGAGATTATCTGCTGATGTTTCCTACTAATACGCTGGAAAGACCTGTTGGACATGCTCATTATGGTGGCCAAAACCAAAAAGTAAATGACATGGTCGCTTATCGTTCTAAAGATAATGGGGTAACATGGCAAGGTCCAGTGATTGCTTTTGACATTGATTATAACCAACACGGATTTATACCTTTGATTCCTAAAGGGTCAAATCGAATTTATGCATTTGGCACTCAACCAGTTTGGGGTCTTTGGACAACTGAAAATGGTCAGGGTGAAAATTCGCCAATCGGCTACCGCTACTCGGATGATGATGGCCACCACTGGTGCGAAGTCCGCATCATTCGGCCGCAGAACGATCCGGGCTTTCTCGGTATGTCGGTGATGCGCATGTGCGAGACCGACTCCGGCACCTGGCTGCTCTGCTCGCATGAGGGCGATTGGTCCTACAAACCCGGACTGATGACGCGCCAATACGTATTGCGCAGCGAGGACCAGGGCAAGATCTGGACGGTCGGCCCGAACGCGCGCCACGGTGGATGGTGCGTGCCGCAGTTCAACCGCATGGATGAAGGACGTCCCATCAACCTCGGCGGCGGGAAAGTGTATATAATGTTCCGCACGTGCGAAGGCCATCTCTGGGCCACTCGCAGCGCGGACGACGGCAAGACGTGGGAGACTCCGGCACCAACGCCGCTTGTGCATCCCGATGCCCCGCCTATGCTCTTTCATCTCTCCGACGGAAAAACGCTGGCGGCTTTCCACCACAATCGGCATCATGATAGCAGTTACGTCAATTTGGGCGGAGATAATCCCGGTATGAAGGATCGCTCCGAGATATGGGTATCCCTCTCCACTGATGAGGGTAACACCTGGAGTGAGCCGCGCTTCGTCTTTGCCAACGCCGCTGCGCCTGATTTGGAAAATGACTGGTTTAATTGGCAATGTTCTTATATTGATGCGTTTGCAGATAATGGTGTCTTAAATATCTTTGTTCCCCACCGCTGGCAGCGTTGCCTGCACCTGCAACTGCCGGAAGCCGCGCTGGCCAGTTTGCCCACCGCGAAGGAACTGACTGGCAATGCCAACTAATAATGTATCGGGAGGATGTTTCCAACAATGAATATTGGTGCACAATACTACCGCGCTCCGTTTCCAGATAGTAAATATTGGGAAGACGATATGCGCCGCATGCGCGATTCCGGGTTGAACACAGTTCAACTGTGGTTGCTCTGGTCCTGGATTGAAGCGAAACCTGGGGAATATGCCTTTGACGATTACGACCGTTTGGTCGAGTTGGCCGACAAGCACGGCCTCGGTTTGGTCCTCAGCACTATTGCTGAGATTCAGCCATATTGGATCCACCGCGAAGTTCCCGGCAGTGAGATGGTGAATCATCTCGGACACCAAATTGTCAGCCAGAATCGAACCGAATGCCATTTTGGTCTCACTCCGGGCGGCTGTACCGATCATCCCGGGGTGTGGGAGCGCATGTCCGCCTTCCTCAGCGCCGTTGCAATACGCTACCGTGATCTGCCTAATCTGCGCGGCTGGGATTGCTGGAACGAAACGCGCTGGAATGTGGATGCCGACGGCATTGTCTGTCATTGCCCGCACACGTTGGCCGCCTTCCGCCACTGGCTCAATCAGACCTATGGCGGCCTCGAAGGTCTGAACCGTGTATGGAAACGCCGCTACAGGCAGTGGGATGAAGTGCAACCCGGGAAGTGGCCCGGGCACACCTACACTGAAATGATGGCGTTCTCTCATTTCCTGACAGTGCGCAGCAATCAGCACGGACGGAACCGGTATGACGTGATAAAGGCGCTGGATTCCAAGCACCCCGTGACACTTCATGGCGCCCATCCATGCAGCGAATATGCGGGACATGACAAGAACACGCCCATGGATCGTGGCAACGACTGGGCCTTCGCCGACCACCTGGATGGGATCGGCTGTTCGAGTTTCCCCATCTGGGGTGGAGGGATTGATGACGCGGATTTTGGCATGCGCATTGATTTGGTGCGCAGTGCCGCCCAGGGGAAACACATTTGGCTGAGCGAACTTCAAGGCGGACGCGGTAATATCGGATTTGATCTCGGCAAGCCTGTTGATGCGCTTTCGCAGCAACGCTGGATCTGGAACGGGATTGCCTGCGGTGCCGACACCATATTGTTCTGGTGCTGGCGCGATGAAGTATTCGGTCGTGAGTCCAACGGCTATGGCCTCAGCGGCGGCGACGGATTGGCGGACGAACGTCTCGCCGCCATGCGTGTGACTGGTGACGTTCTGAAAAAGCACAAGGAGTTGATCGATGATTATCGGGCGACAGACGCCACCGTCGGGGTTTTGCTAAGTCCGCAAAGTTATTATCTGCAGTATGCCGATACTGGGACAGGTTACGCAGCCGCAGCTTCCTTCCACGGTTACTGTCGTGCTCTGGTGCGCAAGTCAATTCCGTTTATAGCCGTAGAAGAGGAGCATTTGGATGCACTTGACGGTCTAAGTGTCCTTTTCATGCCTCGCATACTGGTCTTCTCGCCGGCGCTTGAGACCGCATTAAAACGATTCATTGAAAACGGCGGAACACTGGTATGCGAATCCGAATGCGGCGCATTCAACCCGCAGGGATTTTACAGTTATCCAACCGACCGGTTCCTTGCGCGGCTTACCGGAGTAAAGGAAATCGGCCGAGTGCAATTGACCGGCAATACCGTGGCCGCGGACCTGGACGGCTTGAAATGCGAGCTTGAACTGACACAGTGGCTGACACCTCTGGAATATCATCAGGGTACGGTTCATGCCGGGAATAAAGATGGTGCTTTATTGTCATCGCTTACTGTCGGTGCAGGACGCGTTATTTATTT
Organism: Armatimonadota bacterium; assembly: GCA_044344305.1. Lineage (GTDB taxonomy): Bacteria > Armatimonadota > Hebobacteria > CAIYQO01 > CAIYQO01 > JBAXQQ01. The sequence continues at coordinate 533 of JBIJDE010000245.1, read as the reverse complement.
TGCTGGATATCTGGGAGAGTCTTACCGTGCCAAGCCAAATCCCGGTTTTGAAGAGTATGTGACCTGGGTTGTGCGCAAAGCAGGTGTGCAGGAGGGTATAGAAGTGCTCTTCCCACAACCTGACTTAAATTCCTTCCTCTACGTCAAACACGGCATGAGCGGGAACCGCCGCATCGTCTTCGTTTTCTTCCAGAAGGATCACCACGCGGCCCACCTGCGTTTCCGCAAAGGGTTCTTCGCGAGCGAATCCGTCCGTGACCTGATTACCGATGCCGTGCATCGGCTCGCGCCGGGACCGCTGGACACGACCGAGTTGAAAATAAACTGTCCGGACTGGGGATTTGTCGTCCTGGCCGAAGAGGAGAAAATATGAAACTGACTAATGAAATGATGTCCCTTGAGTTCGACGACCGTAATGGAAGTCTGATCCAGATCACCGATCTGAAGGCAGGCCAAAATCACCTTGGCAACCCGAATGATGGTCGTCTGTTCCGCCTGTTCGTGCCCAACGAGGACAGGTGGAGCGACCGCTA
>JBIJDE010000244.1:0-7113 GCA_044344305.1 Armatimonadota bacterium | reverse complement strand
AGGTTGCCACTTCCAAATATTAATTTAAGCTGAATAGGATAATTAACTCCCGAAACAAATGTACTTGAAATTTCCTGATACTTATTTATAAATTTTTCCGTTATAATTCTTACGTCTTTACACCCGGTTAGTGAAGGCAATTTTACATCCATTGCGATATGATCAGGAATAAAATCCAACAATCCTAATTCCTCATATAAAGTCCCATTAGTTTCCAAATATATTGGAATACTTTGTTCAATAACTTTAGCAATCTTGTTTAATTCAATATAATGTAAAAGAGGTTCACCTCCGGTAAAAGCAAGAGAGTGGTGACGGATATTTCTATTTAATTGAAGTATAGCGGCAATAATCATTTCTGCTGTTAAAGGGTTTGGTAAAGGTAAAATAGACCTTTTACCTGCTTCAGTTTCAATTTCGCATATTTCAGGTTGTCCAGCTTTACTTGCTGCTGTGTCACAATAAATACAATTAAGGTTACAACCGTGAAACCTTAAAAAAATTTGACGTGTTCCTACCAGAATACCTTCACCTTGAATCCCGGAAAATATTTCATGACAATATGCAACCATATCACACCTTTACCTAATAGCCTGCCAGAGGGTATTATTACATCGGCAGGAAAATATGTCAAAACAAACATTACCATTACGATATAATCCATCATCACCTCAACTTGCAAGATCAAATTCTGCACCACGTCCAGAATGGCTTCGAGTTAAGGTACCCGGTGGACATGATTATGATGAATTAAAAAAGCTTGTTCGTCAACATAATCTTCATACTGTCTGTGAAAGTGCTCGCTGCCCCAACATAGGTGAATGCTGGGGTAAATGTCGAACAGCAACTTTTTTAATTTTAGGTGATACTTGCACCCGTAGTTGTGCATTTTGCGCTGTAAATAGTGGCACACCGACTAAATGCGATTTTGATGAACCTTTTCGCGTTGCTGAAGCTGTGGCTACATTAAATTTGAAATATGCAGTTATAACCTCTGTTACACGTGATGACCTTGCTGATGGTGGTGCAGATATTTACGCAGAGACTATTAAACAGATAAAAAATCAAATTTGTGATTGTAATATTGAGGTATTAATTCCTGATTTTCAAGGGAATATCTTAGCATTAACTAAAGTAGTTAATGCTAAACCAGATGTATTAAATCATAATATTGAAACAGTTCCAAGGTTATATTCGTTAGTCCGTCCTCAAGCAGATTATATTCGTTCATTGCAACTTTTGAAAAATGCAAAAACTATATCAAATGATATAATAACAAAATCTGGAATTATGCTTGGATTAGGTGAAAATGATGATGAAATTGTTGAAACACTCAATGATATGCGTCGATATGATATCGATAATGTAACAATTGGACAATATTTACGTCCGTCATCTGGTCATATTCCAGTAATGAAATATTACAGTCCCGAGGAATTTGAAAATTTCGCTTTATTATGCAAAGATCTTGGATTTAAGCATGTTGAATCGGCACCATTAGTTCGTTCTTCATATCATGCAGATCATCAAAAGCTTTAATTTTATAAATAACAATTATTGTTTACATCTAATTTTTGACTAAATATCTTAAAATTCGTTATAATTAATAAAGAAGCCCGATAATGATATTAATTGTTTCTGGCTATCTAAATAAGTCACAGGAGTAGCTATCATGCTCGACTATCGTCTGTCCGAAGAACAGTCATTCATTCGTGAATGCGCTCGCGAAATCGCTGATAAAAAAATCCGTCCTATTTCTGCACATTGTGATGAAACTGGCGAATTTCCCTGGGAAGTAATTAAAGCCCTTGCTGCTGCAGATCTCTGTGGCGTATATATCGATGAAAAATACGGTGGTATGGCCGGTGATTCACCATATTTTAATATGGTTTTGGTTACAGAAGAATTATCAAAGGCTTGCGGTGGTATTTCATTAGCATTTGCAGCTACAGGATTGGGAACAATACCAATCATCGTATCAGGTAATGAAGATCAGAAAATGAAATATCTGACTCAAATAGCTTCTGGTAAAAAATTAGCAGCTTTCGGTTTGACTGAAGCTAGTGCTGGTTCAAACGTAGCCGGCATGCAGACAAGAGCTGTTAAAGATGGCGATTATTATATCTTAAATGGCACAAAACAGTGGATTACTAATGGTGGAGAAGCTGAAATTTATTCAGTTTTTGCTGTAACTAACCCCGATAAAGGTGCTCGTGGTATCTCAGCATTTATAGTCGAAAAGGGAACACCAGGGTTCTCGTTTGGCAAAAAAGAAAATAAATTAGGTATCCGTGCCAGTGCAACAACAGAGTTAGTATTCCAGGATTGCCGAATTCATAAAGATCAATTGTTAGGTAAAGAAGGGACCGGCTTTATTACTGCTATGAAAACATTTGACCTTTCACGTCCAGGTGTTGCTTCTCAAGCTGTAGGTATTGCTGCTGGTGCTTTAGACCTTGCAGTAGAGTTTGCTAATAATCGTAAACAGTTTGGTGTTCCAGTATCAAGTTTTCAGGGATTAAGATTCATGCTGGCTGATATGGCAATGAAAGTTGAAGCAGCTCGTGCTTTAGTTTATGCAACAGCGCGTCATATTGATGCTAATCCTGGTCAGCGCTATACTCTTTATTCTGCTATGAGCAAATGCTATGCGTCAGATATTGCAATGGATGTTACAGTTGATGCTATTCAAGTATTTGGCGGACATGGTTATATGCGCGAATATCCAATTGAAAAATATATGAGAGATGCAAAAATTACTCAAATCTACGAAGGTACAAACCAAATTCAACGTGACGAAATTGGACGTTCATTAATTCAAGAATTAAAGAACCGATAATATAAAACAATAAGCGGCTTTTCCAAATGGAAGAGCCGCTTTTTCATTATGAAATTATTAAAACAGCTAAATGACTTCCAAGAATACATTAAATTCGTAAAAAGAGTCTCTGAAAAAACACTAAAAGCGTATTCTGAAGACTTGTTGCAATTCGTTGAGTATTTGGATAACAATAATATTGATGACTGGGGTAGGGTATCATCTCCTGATATTAAAAAGTTTTTAGCATTATTAATAAAAAAAAATATGGCTCGTACTTCAGTCACTCGAAAAATCTCTTCAATTCGTTCAATATTCGGATATTTTTGTAGCCGTGGAATAAGAACAGATAATCCTACTATAGGTATTAATACTCCAAAATTACCAGAAAGATTGCCACATTTTTTAGAGGAAGATGAATTGCAGCTATTACTTGATGCACCTGATCTTAGAACTAAATTAGGGTTACGAGATAGAGCTATTCTTGAAACCTTATATTCAACAGGAATGCGTGTATCTGAACTAATTGGATTAAATATTTTTGATATCGATTCAGCAAATAATGAAGCAGGATATAAATCATTGACAATAACGGGTAAACGCAACAAGCAACGTATAGTAATTATTGGCGGAGAAGCGCAGAGTGCTATAAACGAATATTTAGCTACTTCGCGGGGAGAAATACTTAAATGTCGGAAAACTATTGATGTCGGAGAATTATTCCTTAACAAATCTGGCACCAGAATTTCTGCAAGGTCTATAAGTCGAATGTTGCATAAATATATTTTGTTGACATGTGCAAAACATGATATAAGTCCACATTCATTACGGCATACATTTGCAACTCACATGCTGAATAATGGTGCAGACTTACGCACTGTACAACAATTACTTGGCCATGCTGCGTTAACGACTACAGAAATATATACTCATGTTACTGCGCGTAGATTACAAGAAGCATATAAACAAGCGCATCCTAAGGCTTAACTCTTCAAAATGAATATTTAATAGGGAATTGTCACTATATTCTTGATAACGTCTGATAATATATCTTATGTCAAGTGGAAAGACATAAAGTTAAAAAATTGTCATTTTTATAAAACTTGTATTAAAACATCCAGAGGTGTCTCAAATATAAAATTAGGCAAAGCGTTTAATAAAGTTTCTCTATTCGTTAATGACCACCCAACAACTGCTGACGAAATATTGCTGTTATGTGCAGCGACAATGTCATCAACATTATCTCCAATATATATTGTTTCAGATTTTTCGTAACCTGAAATTTCTATTGCTTTTAATATTGGTTCTGGGTCTGGTTTAACATTTCTAACCAAATCACATCCGATTATAAATTTGAAATATTGACTATAATTTAAATGATCAAGAGTTTCTTTAGCAAATCTGGTATGTTTGCTTGTTACAATACCTACAGTTTTATTTGTCAGCTTTAATTCATTAAGCATCTCAACTATACCATCAAACTCAGTCAAATAATCATTTTGATTATCGCTATAAAAAATTCTGTATCTTTCTACCAGCGAATCATAATCATTTCTGCCTGGTAAGAACTTATTTAATTGATAATAAAGCGGTTTTCCCCAATAAGTTAATAACAAATTATCAGAAACATTCGAAAAGTTTTCTGATAATAATACATGACGTAGAGATTGCAATATTAATTGATTAGTATCGCATATTGTTCCATCCAAATCAAATAAAATACTTTTAAACATTTGCTTTTTTAACTACATAAAATATTCTGTCACTACGTTTTCCAATTGGTAAAAATGAGTATGCATCATAAGCATCAACAAATTGAAAACCAGCATCTTTTAGCCAATGAATTATGTCAATGTGCTGATGAGCCCGTTCTTTATGGATTTCCTTAAAAACTCGTCCATCAGGAAGATAAAAAAACATTTCTACCGTTGCAATACGTGTCTTCTTATTATATTTTGAGTTCCACTGATGTTTAACCGTTGCCATTTCGTCATCATAATTATTCTGGGTGAATAGATTCTGCTCCAATGCATACTCGCTGTTTAAATCAAATATAAAAAAACCACCAGGACGTAATGCTTTATAGGTACATTTAAATATATCTTGAACTGATTTTGAACTGAGAACGTAATTAATACTATCAAATAGGCTTATGGCAAGGTCAAACTCATTACAAAAAGTCATTTCTGCTGCATCCATCACTAAATACTGCACATCCTTCATCTCCTGATCAACGGCCTTATTTTGTGCTGTTTTAATCATATTGGGTGAGATATCTATTCCTGTAACTTTATACCCCTTTTTTACGAGATATTTTTCTACAGATCCTGTACCACAAGCTACATCAAGTACATCTTTTGGTTCAAAATCAAATTTTGATAAAATTCGACGTATATATTGCACCCATTGCCGATATGGTACAACAGACATTACTTCATCATAATAAGGCGCTAACTTATCAAATTGGTCAGCAAATAATTCGCGATCTGTTATTTTCATCTTATTCCAGTGATATCTCCTTTTAACGAGATATCAGTATCTGAACTTAATAATTTAGGTTTGAATGCAAATGGGATTTTATCAAATTTTACGATTGGATTTATTACATCAATTGCTTTAAGCAATTGAGATGATTGATCCGATGATAATTTCATTCCAGATATAGATAATTTTTCTGGAATGAAATTAATATTATTATCACACTTTAAATACCCGTCAACAATAACCATAGATGTTTTTGAAATTACAGGTATAACAACGGGAAGCAATATCTGCATTTTATTATTTTTTTTAATATCAACTTTAACATTATCAGCATTAATTTTCCAGAATACAATGTTAATATTCTTTTTACGAAGATATTCTGTAATTGCATTCTCAGAGATATCTGCTTCAAAGTTTCCTGACTTAACAGAAGAAATCTTTGATATTATCGGAATAGTAAACGCTGCATTATTAATATTCAGAACAAAACTGGAAAGCTTAATACTATTTTTCAAAAGAATATTTTGTCCTGTAATACCTACCTTATCAATGGAAGCATTATTCTTACTTATTATCTTCACGCCAGTTACTGTCACTTTTAATTCTTCTGGATTATCAACCATATTTCTCGCAAATCTATTAATTTCTTCAGTTGCAAGTCTTGATGAATTATTTTTCCACCAGTTGTAACCCCAGATAGCAATAATTGCAATTATTATTATAATTAATATGAATTTACCCACAAATTACTCCTTTTTTTCGTTATTCTCATTGTTATTAGGGTCAGACAGTGCTTTTTTAAATTCTTTAATCCCCTGCCCTAACGATTTTCCGATCTCACCCATTTTCGAGGCGCCAAATAATATAAATATTATAACTCCAATCAGGAGCATTTCGCCAGTACCAATACCGAACAGATGAAAAAAAAGGGTTGCAAAGTACTTGCAACCCTTAATAACAAAATGAGTTATTCAGCAGATGGCCTTTCTTTCGCCTTATCAGATTCAGCCACTATTTTATTCATATTTTCTCTATCTTCAACCATTTCTTCAAGAGATTTTGTTACTAACCTTGCAGCTCCTTGATAACCTTCTTTAATTGGAATTCTTGTTTCAGTAGCTTTTCTGTTTTTTGCTTCAGCGATTGCTGTAGCATATTGAGGAAGCCACTCTTCCTGGGCTATAAGCATATCATCAACCATTTGCCATATTTCTGGTGGATTGCAAACTGCACCAGTCAATGGGTCCATCATGAAAGCCTGACGTAGTAATACATCATTTCCAGTTGCCGCGGCTTCCATGGCCATTCTCTGTACACTTATGCTGGCATTACAAACAGCAGCGCATCCTAACGGCAAATCACCAACGATAGGTATGCTCATACCATTGCCATCAACATATCCCGGGGTTTCAATTATACAATCCTGCGGTAGATTAGTGATGCAGCCATGATTTACAATATTAAAATGACCGCGATAACATCTTCCCGTTTCTAAAGATTCTATAATATATGAGCCATGTTCATGACCGCGTTTATCAGGTTCAAAGGTAATTGGCGGTTCTTTCATCCAATTTGGGAAATCATGTTCAAACCAGTTACGACCTTCAGTGCAAACGCGTAAATAACCTCCAGTTTCACCATTAATCCAGCTTCCTAAATCAATCCACTGCTTGATTTCATCAAGACGTTTACGATACCATGGAACATATTCGCTCAAATGCCCGTTAGATTCCGTACTATAGTATCCAAAACGTTTCATCATATCAATGCGCACTTTTTCTGTTTTACTATATTCAGGATGATTTTCAAAT
>JBIJDE010000322.1:0-5846 GCA_044344305.1 Armatimonadota bacterium | reverse complement strand
CCTTCGGTTTTGCGTCTATCCCCAACAGCCACCCGAGAGTAGGCGCGGATGCCTGCGACACCACCTTTCCTTCCGCGAATGCCTGGCAATTCGGCAGATCAAGGTCTGTTAGCGAAACAACTGGCGTCAATTCCGCAAATACAGCACCAACGAGCGCAATGAAAATAGCAACAATTCCACAAATTCGGCGAATAAACATTTTTTCTCCCAATAAGCAATATAAAGCGATATCTTATTATGACACAAATGACAGCCAAAAGTCACCATTTATATATAAAAATCAAACCGGTTAATCAACACCATCAGGAATTTTACTTTACTGAATATCCAAGTAATAAAAATATCAAATAGGCAGGATAATGCTGCTGTATACCAGAAATGATGAATAAACAGGTCTAATGATTGATTCATTCTAAAGGAGAATGCACCATGAAACGGAAAAATATTTTTTTAGAAATAGATGGCGATGATGCGGGTGATGGTTCGCGGCAACACCCGGTAGCATCGCTGGCACGGGCAATTGAAATAAGCCAACAAGGAACCGGCAATTGCATTGTGGCTGGCAATGGCATATATTTTAATACAAATGCTACTCTATCAGCAGTGGATTCCGGCCTGAAAATTATTGCCGCAAAAGGTGCAAAACCTAAATTTTACGGTGGAGTTCAAGTTACCGGTTGGCATGTGGAAGGCGATTTTTGGGTGGCTAATGTACCCGGTGTTAAAGAAGGTAAAGTCGATTTTCGTAGTCTGATAGTTAATGAACAATTTGCACCACGGGCAAGATATCCCGAAACAGGAGAAATCCGTCATGCCAGTGAATTCCCGGTAACCTGGATGAGCACAACTAAAGGCGGATGGGAACGAAAGCCGACCGAAGAAGAACTGACTACATTAAAAATTGTTGATGACAGTTTGCCAGAAAAGATGTCAATAAAAAATGCAGAATTAACTCTGTATCATAGTTGGGACGAAAGCCTGGTTGGTGTGCAAAAGTGGGATAAGAAAAAAGGAATCATCACCTTTTCAACCCCATCAGGCCATCCCGCCGGGGCATTTGGGGATTGGTTGGAGAAAGCCCGCACATTTGTTGTTTGGAATATACGTGAAGGAATGACAAAACCGGGACAGTGGTACCTTGATCGCGATAATGGACAAATTGTCTACTGGCCATTACCGGGTGAAAATATCGATGAAGTAATCGCTTATGCGCCGACTCAAAATGTGGTACTAAAATTCAATGGTACTTTGGATGAACCATTGAAAGATATTACATTAAAGGGTATCGAAATAGGCATTACCACCACCCCACTGGTGGCGGGAGGATTTGGCGCAGGGAATTTTGAAGGCGCAATAGAAGGGACATACGTTAACAATTTAACGATAGAATCTGTCACCGTAAAATGGGCTGGCGGACAAGGAATTCGCATAAATAATACACATAAACTTCGCTGTATAAACAGTACCATCCATAATATCGGTGCCGGCGGAGCCTTTTTCAGCAACGGAACAGACGGTCTTGTTCAGAACTGTTTAATTCATCACAACGGATTGACTTATCCCAGCGCATTGGCGATGCGGGCAGGCGGGAATAACTGGATGGTAAAGCATAATACACTGCATCACACCCCCTATTCGGCTATTTGCGCCGGCGGTAGCAAATTGATATTTGAAAGTAACAGATTTTATAATGTAATGGAAGAATTGTCAGATGGCGCGGCAATCTATATTTTCGCCGGAAAATCATGTATCATGCGCGGCAATTATGCCTATAATTTGCCAGATAAAATCGGCCATGCGTATTACCTTGATGAGCAAAGCGCGGACTCGATAGTCGAAGGAAATGTCGCAACCGGCGGTTCCTGGCCTATCCATAATCACATGGCGTGGAACTGTAAGATACGGGACAATGTCTGTATAAACGATACCGGAAATATGCGAATAACCTTCCCCAATTGCGACAATTTTACCCTTACCCGTAATGTCTTTGCTTGTTCTGGCGAATTAATCTTCGAACCGTCCTACACCGGCGTTGCAAAAATGATAAACAACGCATGTTTCAGTTTATCTGGGCAATACCGCTTTACATTTCACGATCGACTGCCGTCTCTGGAAAGAAACAGCACCCCAACCCCGCTATTGCCGATAAACCAGGGGTCAGTAATGGCGGATGTTGGGTGCAAAAATATAGATGGAAAAATAACATATTCAAATATCGAACTGGCGAAAGAATTGGGATTACGGGAAATTGATGTGTCTGATGCAGGATGTTAATAAATGGAAAATTGCAAATGTTTTACCATTTTTATTTTTATGTCAATAAAAATCAGAATATTTTGATTTTTATTGACATAAAAGTAATGTGACGGTATAATCATGTTATCTTATATTGCCATTGGGGTAAACTTGTGAAGAGAAAAATTGAAGAAAAGCTTATAGCCTGGAAAAATAAAAATAACAGAATGCCGCTTATATTAAATGGAGCAAGGCAAGTCGGCAAAACATATACCCTGCGCGAGTTTGGCGAAAAGTATTATAAAAATACAATATATGTGAATCTTGAACTTAATCAGGCTGTTTCTTCTTATTTTGGTGAAAATATTGCCCCGGAAAAAATCATCCGTTATCTTGAAGCGACATTCAATGAATATATTCTACCCGGTGAAACGTTAATAATTCTTGATGAAATTCAAACGAGTGAAAGAGCATTGACCGCACTGAAATATTTTTATGAAGATGCGCCACAATATCATATCGTTTGCGCTGGTTCTCTTCTCGGTGTCGCAATAAATCGCCAGAACTATTCATTCCCGGTAGGAAAAGTAGAAACATTAACTATGTACCCGCTTGATCTTGAAGAGTTTTTGTGGGCAAACAATGAAGAACGGCTGTGCCAGGAAATCCACAATTGTTATATCTCATCAGAAGCAATGCCTGAAGGCTTACACCAAAAAGCACTGGACAACTATCGACTTTATTTAATAACAGGTGGTATGCCGGCATGTATAAATGAGTTCATTAAAACAGGTAAACTTCTTAATGTGCCAAATATTCAAGGTGAAATTCTCGACAACTATATCTCTGACATGGCGAAATACGCCTGTAATTCAGACAGTGTGAAAATACGCGCATGTTATAACTCTATCCCAACTCAACTGGCCAAAGAAAATAAGAAATTTCAATATAAAGTAGTTCAGAATGGCGGTACTGCATCAATTTTCGGTGTATCTATTGAATGGTTGCTACTTTCCGGCGTAGTTCTGAAATGTCAAAAAATAGAACATGGAATCGACCCCATCTCTGTATATACTGATCTGTCTGCATTCAAATTATATATGGGTGATGTGGGACTGCTGGTAATGAAATCAGGATTGTCACACCAGACAATCCTATCTGATGGCGACAATATTTTCATGGGTGCAGTGGCCGAAAATTATGTTGCTCAACAACTTGCCGCAAATGGTCATAATCTTTTTTACTGGGAAAGTAAAAACACAGCGGAAATAGATTTTGTGTTGCAATCAAATAGTGATATTATTGCCATTGAAGTTAAAAAAGGAGTTAAAACAAAATCAAAAAGTTTAGGACTATTTATAGAAAAATATAATCCAACATATGCCATTCGAATAAGCGCAAAGAACTTTGGCAAAACAGATAAAATAATATCAGTTCCACTTTATGCGGTGTGGTGTCTGGGAAAGTAAGTTAGAAATTGTAAATTGCAAGTCACAAATTGCAAAATAAAAATTAAAAAATAAGGTAATTATGAATAACATACTATTTTCAGCACATGAAATATACAAACGTGGTTTGGATATCCCGGTGATTAATCACTCTCCTTTGCCAAAATATAGTTATGATCAGTTGGATTATGGAATGACCATCAGCATTGAACGTACTCCGGGTGGTCGGCTTTGGGCATGTTGGGTAGGTGGAGGCGACAGTGACGCCGGTTATTTTGTGCTTGCCAGCAGCGATGATAATGGCAATACCTGGTCTGACCCACGCCTGGTTATTGACCCGCATTCAACCGATATCCCTTGTACCCGCCGTACCCTTGTCGGAGCATTATGGACAGATCCATTGGGAAGACTCTGGTTGTTTTTTGATCAGTCACTCAGTTATTTTGACGGTCGTGCCGGCGATTGGTATATCCGCTGCGATAATCCTGATGCCGAACAGCCTACATGGACAGAACCGGTACGAATCTGGCATGGCTGTACATTGAACAAACCTACCGTACTGGCTAATGGCGAATGGATACTGCCAGTTTCTTTATGGGATAGCAACAAAATAGATAACCGTTTTACTGATTGTTCTGCTGATTTGAATGAATACCGCATGGCAAATCTGTTCGTTTCAGACGACCAGGGTAATAGCTGGACACGACGCGGCGGTGTAGAGTTTCCACAACCGGAATTTGATGAACACATGGTAATTCAGCGTCGCGATGGGTCATTATGGATGCTGGCACGTACCCGCGATGGAATATGGGAAAGCATTTCCGAAGACAATGGAGCTAATTGGAGCGAACCAAAGCCATCAGCCATCAACCATATCAGCGCGCGGTTTCATCTGCGAAGATTGCAATCTGGCAGAATTTTACTTGTAAAACATGGTACAAAAATAAGCGAACGCACCGAAAGCCGGACACATCTGACAGCATATTTATCTGATGATGACGGCTACACATGGTCAAATGGAATGCTACTGGATGAGCGCGGACAGATATCTTATCCTGATTCTACCCAGGCGCCAGACGGCATAATATACATTTCCTACGATAAAAACCGTGCCACCGAAGGCGAGATACTATTGGCGAGGATAACTGAAGAAGATATCCTTGCTGGTAAATTAGTCACTCCCGGGTCGGTATTGAAAAAGTTGATTAGCCGTCCCCGCGCTATCGGTGATTTTACCAACATCGCATATGACGGGTTTAGCCCCGACAGCATGGTTTGCGATACTACATTGCGAGAATTGCCAGACGGTTCATGGGCATTATTTATACTTGCTGGTGGTGATTTTGAACCATCACCGGAAAACTATACCGCTATCACCCGCAGTTATGACCAGGGAAGAAGTTGGACACCATTGGAACCAGTGGATGTCGGCTTTGCCCGCGAAGGAAAAACTATCGGTCAGGGACCAACAGATTTACTGGTAGCCGACGACCGCTGTACGCTGTTTTTCAGCACTCATTCAAAAACTTGGGGACATGACTGGAGAACATGGATGATACACAGTTATGATAACTGTCAAACCTGGAGTATGCCGGAACCGATGCCGGGCAGATTGGCAAATGCGACATTTATACGACCGCATATAAAAACCCGGGATGGCCGAATTATGCTGCCATTTCAGCATTACCTGGGACCAGGTCCTGGAATACCACCACCGCAACCGGAAGAAAAACCATGGTGGGGAGAAATTTGCCATTACGTCAGCGACCCGCGAATGGGCGTATTAATCAGCGAAGATGGTGGTAACACATGGTCTGAACATGGAAATGTGAAATTGACAAACGATGACCGTTATCATGGTTGGGCAGAACCCAGTATAGTTGAATTGGCAGATGGACGTATTGGGATGATGATTCGCGCAGACAAATTGGGTGGTGTACTGTATTATGCTGAATCGACTGATGGTGGACTAACCTGGCCGGAATTTGCTGTGAAAACCGATATCCCCAACCCCGGGTCTAAAGCGTCATTGTTCTCACTTGGCGGCGATACAGTCGCAATGCTGCATAACCCCAACCCGGCACATCGCAGTCCTTTGTCAGTATGGATAAGTTATGATGGCATGAAAAGCTGGCCTTACCAGCGAATACTGGTACCAGAATC
>JBIJDE010000243.1:0-7144 GCA_044344305.1 Armatimonadota bacterium | reverse complement strand
TTAATGACAATCCTATCCTAATAAATCCTATAAATCGATGTAAAAATACTCCAACTAAAATTTCTCTACTAACATCCCCATAACCGCTGGCAATGGCTTGTCATTTACAATTTTCCCGCCGTCTATTTCCAGCAAGCGATTGTTCATCCAGTCTCCGGCGAACAGATGGCCGCTTGTCATGTCGTAAGCCATGGCGCGGGTTTGTGCTGGTGCGGGTATCAGTTTGCCTAATTTTCGTGTGGCGACATCTATTGGCAGCAACTGCCAATGTTCAGCGTCAATCAAATAGATGGTGCCATCTGGTTTTTGCAGAAAATTGGCAGTGAACTTTATTGTGTCTGCCGTTGAGACTATTTTACCGGTAGTGGTATCAACAAACGCCAGCGCGTTTGGCATCGAAACCAACAAGGTTCCATCTGCTGCCAGCGCGACGCTGTTTACCACATTTGGCATGGGGAAGTTGCGGAGAGGTTTGCGATTTTCCAGGTCGAACTCTATAATTTTTGACCCGAAAAATGATGCTATCCATAACGTTTTTTCATCTTTTGACAATGCTAATCCGGTGGGATAACTCTCAATAGTCAGGTCAATTGTTTCTTTCAACTTTAAATTCGGCAGCGAATAAATCTGCAATATTCCCGCGCCTTCGCACGCCACATATAACTCTTTTCGCCCTTTGCTGATTGCCAGCGCGTTTGGGTGATGCGGGGTTGGCAATACCGCTTTTACTTTGCCAGTATCAGCACAAACAACAAGTCGGTTATCAGCATAGTCTGCCGCGAAAATGGTTGATCCATGCAATGCGCCGTCAAATGTTTTTATCACTGGCGGATGAGAATCGACAGCAGGTACCATCTTTCCAATGGCACGAAAATATTCCAGGTCATGGGCATCGCCAGTGCGAATAATTTCATTTTCAGTCATACCCAACGAACGCAGCAAGGCAATCGCGAACATTCGTCCACCTTCAAAGTTTGGATGCCACTGATTATTCATCAAAGATACCCGGGGAATGGCAGTCCGGGTAATTGCACCGTGAATATCAGCAAACAACGCGCCATTTTTGCCGGCAAAATCTTTCAGCAATTCACTGCTTCGTACCATACTGCGGTCAATGGCAGACGCCTTATCAGTTGCGTGCATACTGAAAAATGTCGGTCCCAACGCCTCTACATTTGGAGTCATCCCGGATGGCGACGCACACAGCACATTTATGCCGTTATCGCGCAAAGGCTTCATCATTTTCGCATAATTGCTGATGAAATCTTCCGGCGAAATTTGCATGGCATCATTCACACCATAAGCAATAATTATCCACTGTGGTTTTAGCGGCAGCACGTCTTTATCTACCCTGGCTACACCTTCCGGTGTGCGATTCAGACTGACGCCGGAATTGTAAACTTTTATTCCGCATCCCGGAAAAACAGACTCAATGATTCGGACAAAATGACGTCCGTAAAACTCTTCTTCAGTGATTGAATCACCTAAAAGCACCACTGCATCGTTACTTTTCAATTGAAATTCTTTTGATAATAGCAGATGTTTTACCGGAGCAGGCGCGGCAATCTGACGCCATGTTAACCCACGAATTTCAGCATGGTGTTTTGTAAATGCTTCAGTTGCGCGGTTCATCAATTTTAACCGCTGATCAGGAGAAAATGTTATTTTCAGTGTATGCTGGCCTCCGGGGAATTGCAGCGGTATTTGCAGATGTTCAATAATACCTTCGCCATCCGGTCTAATTCGTTGTGCCCGCAATGCCGGTTGCAATGTACCTTCATCAACCGACCAGCTATAGCGGGATTGGCCGATTGATCCAGGACCGCGACCAGCAGTGATGGCCAGTTGATACCACAATGCTTCTTTATTTTCTGGAATAGTGAACTTGTAAGTTAAGAAAAAGTCAGATCCATCTGTTGATGACGCATCTACAGTGTCAAATATCAATCCACCAGATTTCAAACAAGCATCCAACTGTGTGATATTTGATTTAGAGAAATTTGTCATAACAATTGGAATATCAGACGATACATTTGCAGAATAAATAGGTAGAGATACAACCAGTAATACCAGCAACAATAAGAAAAGAGTCATAACAAAACCTCACAATAAAATCTTTTTAAAGTATACTTGTGGATTTATGGTTTTGCAATGACCAAATATTTTGTCTGAACCACGATTTATTGAATTTAAGGATTATGTTATTTATTAAACAATATTGGCAGCAATAATTAATCACCGCCAACAATTTTTAAAAGCTTTTGCGAAACCTGAGATATGATTATCAGGTTGATAACTTTTAACTAAAAATGAATAGTAATGGAATAAAATTACAGTCACCGTTTGGAACAGGGTCGCAGCCCGGCTCCCTTCAATTACCATGAAAACTATATTTTTTTAGTTCACTTCCACCCACTAAAAATAATTTCATCTCACTAAAATTTTTTATCAATAATGAATAATTATTTCATCATCACTTTCATATATAACCTGAAAATTAGAGTCAGAAATTTATGCGTTGCTTCAGGTAAATGACAGCTTTTGGGGATCCGGGCTGCGACCCTGTTCCAAACGGTGACTTCATCTTTTAACGATGTTAATTATTTGAAAAGTCCTGTTTTTAATAATTTTTAACTGTAAATAACGATCTCTAATTTTAGAAAAATTAAGGTTTTGAAAAATAATTTTTAATTCTCAATTTTTAATTATTAATTTTTTACAGATCTTTCTCAGTAATCATCCCACCAGGTCCAGTGCCTTTTATGGTGGATAAATCTATATTTCTCTCGCGGGCTATTCTTCTGGCTGCCGGGGTGGCACGTACTGCTCCGCCAGCTGATGGTGCTGTTGATAGAGACGCAAGGCCTTGCGTCTTTACGGGAGCGGTTGAAGTTGCCAGGTGAAGGGTATTCAGCATTGTTTCCCGTGTGGAAATTAATTGGTTGTTTTCTTCGCGTATGGCAGCGGTGTCAATTACTTCACCGGCATTACCAATAACCACTAAAACTACACCTACTGGTGCTGTACTTTTTTCTGCCAGTAATATTTCCAGCACTACGCCGTCAACGGTTGATTGAAACTCATATACCACTTTGTCAGTGATTAATTCAGCTAATGGTTGCGCAATAATTACAGCATCACCAGCGGCAACCAGCCATTTTCCTATGGTAGCTTCTTCCATTTCCGGGTATAATGCGTCAAGTTTGATTTGTGTAGGCATGTTTATTCCCATTTTTGTTTTTAGTTGTTTGACACGAATATAAAGAAAAAGTAACTGTATGCTGGCATGTATATAAATTTTCTTTAATTATATATAAACGTTAATCATAATAATAAGCAGCTGTGGATATGTGGACAGGATAGGGATTTGGAGAGAAATCTTAACTGTGTATAAATCAAATCCTAACTGTGTATTAATATTCGGTTATCCCCAGGAATAATTATCCCCAAATATTTATCAGGTTTATCCCCATGTTTTATCCCCAAATGTAGATAACTTGTCATGTAAACAGGATACATGTAAAATTACAGTTATCCACAACTGTGTATAACTAGTGGGGATAAATAAATTAAAATACAATCAGTACATTTGTTTTCATATTTATGTCATTTTGAAAGGGGCAAAGGGGCAATTTTACGTTTGACGACAGTTGTAACAGTTGGAAAATACCGTTATAATCTTTTTGCGGACACAGACAGGATATCCACATAGTTTCACACAATTGTGGATAACTTTGTTAAAAATAAAATTCATAAATGCTACGATTTTGGTATCTTTTTTGTTAAAATAAGCAATCATTTTTTTACGGATACCGCTGTCGTTAAACCGTTTTATTAGCAATCATTTTCACAGTCGGCGTTAACACGCTCTTAACAGTAATTATCACAGTTTCGGTTGCAGCATCCCTCCGCGCGTTTGGACTAAAACGTTCAAGGATATCGAAAAATTTAAGGAAAGGTGGGGGAGCAGTCATGCCGAGCATAACAGCTCTGGAACAAATCTGGGGGCAAGTCACAGCTAATCTGGGCAAGTTTCGCACTGCAGCGGTAACGGGCGCAGTTAAGTATATGCAGCCTATCAGCTATATTGATAATAAATTAGTCATCGGGGTACACTCCGATGTGTCACGGGAATTCCTTAAAAAGAAAGTTGCCGATAAATTAAGTCTGGATTTGACCACATTAAACGGGTCACCGATTGTGGTAGATTTTGTGGTAACACAGCAGAAATTAGAATTGGATATCAATAATCTGCCGGAAAAACCTGCACTTAAGGCAAGAAAACACGAACACATCAGCTTTTTACCTTTGAATGATAAATATACTTTTGATAATTTCGTTGTAGGTGTGAATAATAAATTTGCCCATGCCGCCAGCGAGCGAGTAGCGAAATTCCCGGGAAAGTCATACAACCCGTTATTCATCTATGGTGGCGTCGGACTGGGGAAAACCCACCTGATGCAGGCGATAGGCCATGCCGCAAAACATGCCAACCGCAACCTGCGCGTCAATTACGTCAGTGGCGATGACTTCACCCATCACATGGTTAATTCCATCACACAAAATCGCTATGATTCATTCCGCGACGCATATCGTGATGTGGATATCTGGCTGGTTGACGACATTCAATTCATCGCTGCCAAGGAACGTACCGAGGCCGAATTCTTTCAGGTGTTTAATACTTTGCTGGAAACCGGTCGCCAGGTAGTGATAAGCAGTGACCGCGCTCCCAAAGATTTGCAAATAATGGATCAGCGGTTGTTGTCACGATTTGAATACGGTATCATGACCGACATCAAATTGCCCGACCGCGAAACTCGTATCGCCATACTTCAAAGGAAAGTTGCTGTCGAAGGTATGTATGTGCCGGAAGAAGTAATCAGTTACATTGCTACTACCATCAGTGCGAATATCCGCGTATTGGAAGGCGCGCTGATTAAAGTAGCAGGTTATTGTTCTATCACCGGAGAAGAGCCAACGGTAGCGATGGCGATGGAGCTATTACGCGACCACAGCACCACTGCAGCAGCAAAAACTATCGGAATTGCGGAAATCCAGAATATGGTAATCGGCCATTTCAAGATATCCATTGATGAATTAGTAGGAACCAGCCGCACCCAGGATCTGGTATTGGCACGTCAAGTAGCAATGTATCTGTGCCGTAATCTGCTGAACTCGTCATTCCCGGAAATAGCCCGCAAGTTTGGCAATCGCGACCACACCACTGTTATGTACGCCTGCACAAAGCTTGAGAAATCTATGCGTATTGATAAAGAAATGAAATCAATTATCAGCGATCTGACTACCCAGGCGCAGGAAGTTATAAAAAAAGCGTAAAACAGTGTATATATAAATAAGGTAAAGCCGGAAGAAATATTTTCTTCTGGCTTTTTGCATTTTTAGCCCTTACATGACTTTCGCTTAAAGGTCACTTCGACAGGCTCAGTGACCGGTCACGGAGCCTGTCGAAGCGACCATTTTCAAGAAGATTTCCCTTGTTAAGCGAAAGCCCTGTCATTATTATTTGAAAACTCTATTGTTAAAATCATATTTAAAAATCATGAATTTTAATTAACGAAAAATTATTTTAATAAATATATTCCCTTAAGGAAATGCAAATATTGCAGGTGTATAACATAGTCATACACGGAGCAATAGTGCAATCCGTGGAAAGATGAAGCGGAGCAATCATGCATCCGCGAAAGTTTAAAGCGGAGCGAGAATGCTGCCGCGAAAGTTTCCTTAAAGGGGAGTAGTAAAATGACACAGAATCACAAGCGTGGTTTCACGCTGATCGAGCTGCTGGTAGTAATCGCGATTATCGCGGTTTTAGCCTCGATCATGTTCCCAGTCTTCGCCAAGGCGAAAGAAAAAGCTTCACAGAGCACCTGTATCAGCAACCTGAAACAACTGGCTACCGCAAGTGCGATGTATGTCCAAGACAACAAACGTTACCCGGAAGGCGCAACATGGGTAACCGATTTGGGCGGCTACGTAAACAACAACAAAAAGATGTTCTCCTGTCCGACCGACCCTAATGCTGATGGCTATGTAAGCTACAACTACAATGGTTGTTTAAACGGTGCTGATGGCAAGGGTATCACCAGTGAATCCGTATTAAACGCATCTGAAACTGGTCTGTGCATTGATGGTGTTTCAAAGAAATATCCAGAAGGAAAAACTATCAATGGCGGAACTTTTGAAGGAAGAGTTGATGCGCGTCATGACAGTGGCTACACAATCGCTTTTGTTGATGGACATGCTTCATACACTCCGAAAAAAACTGCTAAAACCGATGGCAGTGACGCAAGCGGCGCATACGGACGCGCTTTCTTCTTCCCACCGGCATTCGGCTGGATTAACAATCCTGGTGCAGGTATCATTCCGCCGTCTGGCGCAACAGTTGATAGCAGCATGTTCAACTATGGTGGTTCATCAACTGTTGAACCGATAATTTTATCAGCTGTTAAGGGCTGGATACAGAAAGGTGGATATGAAGCATCATTCACTGGTATTGAAGGAAGCGGCTATTGCGCAGAGCCAGGAACTGATCTGGGTGCTTCTTCTAACTCAACAAGTCCTGCAATTGCTGGATCTATAACAGCTAACTGGGGTGCTGTACCGTTTGATTATTGGTCTGACCCAGCTATAAAATGTGTAGCATCAGACGCTCTTGGAATTATTGTTTCTGCCGCTTCAAAACTGCCGATAACAAAAATTAATTCAACACAAGCTCAAAGCTATTTCTCAGGAACGCTGCCTGCTGGCGTAACAACCCTTAATGTTTATGAGCGTACAAGTGACTCAGGAACTTACGCTTTCTTCCATAAATGGGTTACTGCCGGAACTTCAGGAACTGCAAAAATTATCAATGTAGCTTCAACTGCTGAAATGATAGCTAAAGTTGGTGCTGATCCGTTCGGAATTGGCTATGCATCTTTAGGTGATGTTGACCCGAACCTTTGTACTATTCTTGATCTTGATTGTGCTGCAAGAGCAGCTGTAGCTTCACCGGTTATAGCAGCTGTTCCAGCTTGTGTTCAGACATATTCCCGTGCCGCAGTTGCTAAAGGTGCTGGTGTGGGTGGATGGATATTCCAACGCCCATTATTTGCTAAAGCAAATAATGCAAATGTTGCAGCTG